>JAHECZ010000094.1 GCA_024641475.1 Gammaproteobacteria bacterium | reverse complement strand
GCAGGATTATTGGCTTATTGCCATTTAAGCTGACGAAATTGAGTTTTTAGAAAATCCATCTGATCGGCAAGAATCCGGCGATTACGCAGAACCAAATATTCTGCCAGATTGGGTACAAAGGGGACGGCGATCAATGGCATGCGGGCTTCTTCTGGCGTTTTGCCGCCTTTGTGTGCATTACAACGCCGACATGCTGCGACTACATTTGCCCAGCTATCACGACCGCCGCGAGAGATCGGTAAAACATGATCCCGGGTAAGTTCTTCATCGGAATGTTCATGCCCGCAATAAAGGCATAAATGACCGTCGCGTCGGAATAATTCATGGTTGGTAAGCGGCGGGACATGCCGTTTTTGCGTGTGTTTGTCTTCGCCCCGAACGGCAATGATGGAATTGATTTCAACAACTGTCTGTTCACCCGTCAGGCGTGACATACCACCGTGCAGAGCAAACACATTTTCCCCGGCTGTCCAGGCCACCATATCGCGAGCGTAAATGCATACTGCTTCTTGCCAGGCAATCCATTTGACCGGTTGCCCAGTAACATCCAGACGTAAAATCAGTGGTAACACCATGCCATCAACTCACTGTAAAACAGGACCTTGTGACTCAGGTTCGAACCACACCTTATTCTGTTTGTGTTTGTTCAGCAACTAATAATAAGCATTTTTTAACCGGACCAAAACTGCGTCGGTGTACAGGACTTACGCCCAAACGCTGTAAGGCAGCCACGTGTTGTACTGTTGGATAACCTTTATGAACCGCCAATCCGTAACCTGGATAGATTATGTCCAGCTCTTGCATTTCCTTATCCCGGCTTACTTTTGCAAGAATCGATGCCGCGCTAATAGCGGGAATCAAGGCATCGCCCCGAATCACGGGTTCTGCGGGACAGGGTAATATGGGGCATTTATTTCCATCCACGTAGGCATACTCTGGACCAGGACGCAACGCCAGCACTGCTCGACGCATCGCCAGTAAGGTAGCCTGGAGGATGTTCATATGGTCAATCTCGTCGACGTCGGCACGCCCGATAGCCCAGGCCAGAGCCCGCGATTTGATCAACTCTGCCAGCTCTTCACGGCGTTCCGGGGATAAAACTTTGGAGTCGGCCAGTCCGTGGATGGGCTTGGCGGGATCAAGAATTACCGCACCGGCGACAACCGGTCCAGCCAGGGGTCCCCTACCCGCTTCGTCGACTCCAGCTATCAATCGACCTGAGTTAAAGCTTAAATCCAACTGGCTGCGCATAGTTACTCCTCGAACCAGAGGATAGCTGGAAATATGTCAAAAAACCAGCGTTACTCATTGATTTCAAAGGACAAGAATGCGATCATGGGTTTTCTGGCAATATGACTGGTAACCCATCCGGATTTTCATGCAACCCATTCGCACTGCAGTCATTGGTGTCGGCTACCTTGGTCGATTCCATAGTCAAAAATATCATCAGCTCCCACAGGCCACACTGGTTGCTGTCTGCGATAGTAATCTGCAAATTGCCGAGAAAGTTGCCCACGAATTAGGTGTCCGCGCCAGCAGCGATTACCAAAACCTGTTAACTGAGATCGATGCGGTGAGTATCGTTGTACCAACTCAAAAACATTTTGAAGTCGCACGCAACTGTTTAGCCGCTGGCAAGCATGTCCTGCTTGAAAAACCGATGACCACCACTGTCGCTGAAGCACGCGAGTTAGTCGAACTTGCACATAAACAAAAAGTGGTATTACAAGTCGGTCACCTCGAACGGTTTAACCCGGCAATTCTTGCTGTCGATGAACTGATCAGCACCCCGTTATTTATCGAATCTGATCGAGTTGCCCCATTTAATCCACGTGGTGCAGATGTGAATGTTGTCATGGATCTGATGATTCATGATATCGATATCATTCTGGATATTGTTGCAGCGCCGGTCGTCCGTATTGACGCAAAAGGGGTGGCGGTATTATCGAAAGATTTCGATATTGTTAACGCCCGCCTGGAATTTGCCAATGGCTGTGTCGCCAATGTTACCGCCAGCCGCGCGGGGATGAAAAGCGAACGCAAAATGCGCTTATTCCAACACGACGCCTACATTAGTATCGATTTCCAAAATAAAAAACTGGGTGTACACCGCAAAGGCACCGGTGAACTCTACCCTGGCGTATCCAACATCGACAGCTCTGAGAAGACTTTTGATAAAGGTGATGCCCTGTTAGCCGAAATTGAATCTTTTCTGGCTTGCATCGCTCAAAACAAGAAACCGATAGTCAGCGGCGAAGCCGGATTACGTGCACTGGAAACCGCACTTGAAATAACCCGAATTCTTAAACTGTAATAGTCAGCACAAGGCAGAATCCCATGATCCCAATGGTCGATCTTAAAAAACAATATCAATTGCTCAAATCCGAAATGGATGAACAGTTGCAGCAGGTATTTGATGCCACTCAATTTATCCTTGGCCCGAATGTCATGGCATTTGAAAAAGAAGCTGCTGCCTATCTCAAGGTTAAACATGCCTTGAGTTGTGCGTCAGGTACCGATGCACTGCACCTGGCACTACGCGCCGCAGGCATTAAAGAAGGCGATGAAGTCATTACTTCAACCTTCACTTTCATCGCTACCGCCGAAGCCATTTGTTATGTTGGTGCCACCCCGGTTTTCGTCGACATTGACCCAAAAACATTTAATCTCGATCCTGAATTAGTTGCACAAGCAATTACGCCGCGCACGCGTGCGATTATTCCGGTGCATTTATTCGGCCAACCAGCCAACATGCCGGCCTTGATGGCACTTGCCAAACAACATAAATTAATCACGATTGAAGATTGTGCGCAGTCATTCGGTGCAGCTGTCAACGGTACGATGACCGGGAGTTTTGGTATCGCTGGTTGCCATAGCTTCTTCCCCAGTAAAAACCTCGGGTGTTACGGTGATGGTGGCATGGTTACCACTGATGACGACAAACTTGCTGCCGATATACGCGTTTTGCGTAATCATGGCAGTCAGCAACGTTATCATCATGATGTGATTGGCTATAATAGTCGACTTGATGAGATCCAGGCGGCAATTTTGCGGGTAAAATTACGGCACATTGATACATTTAATCGCGAACGTCGACGCGCTGCACATACCTATTCGCGATTACTGGCCGGGAGTGTAATCACCCCGTTTGAGGATGGCATCGGTAATCATGTATATCATCAATATACGGTACTGACGCCCAAGCGTGACGCCATTATGCAGAAGTTAACCGCGGCACAAATTGCCAATGCCATCTATTATCCGATTCCATTACATCGTCAAAAAGCATTTCAGCATGACTATGCGGATATCAGCCTGCCAATTTCGGAAAAAGTTGCCAGCGAATGTATGTCACTACCCATTTATCCTGAGCTTACGGATGAACAAATCGGAACAATTGTTAATACCATCAAATCCGCGCTCTAATCGTGTCAACACAACGTATCATGATTATCGCCGGAGAGGCCTCCGGCGATTTACATGCTGCCAAATTAGTTCGGGCTGTCAACAAACTACAATCTGACATCCAGTTTTTCGGAATTGGTGGCAGTGCTATGCGCGCTGCTGGCGTTAAAACACTTGTTGATGCTCGCGACATGGCTGTAGTTGGTCTTGTCGAAATATGGGCGCACCGCAAAATCATTTTTGGCGCGTTGCGACAAATGCGTGAATTATTACGGCAAGACCCTCCCGACATGCTCATTCTGGTGGACTATCCTGAATTTAATTTACGCCTGGCTAAAACCGCCAAACAGCTTGGCATCAAGGTGCTTTATTATATAAGCCCGCAAATCTGGGCATGGCGACAGCACCGCGTTAAAACCATCCGCAAACGCGTCGATCACATGGCCGTGGTATTTCCCTTTGAAGTTGCTTTTTATCAACAACACAGTGTGCCCGTGACATTCGTTGGTCATCCACTTGTCGAAGAAGTTAAATCCATCGCACCACCCGGGGAATTACGCCAGGAATTCGGATTTCTATCGCAAGCGCCGCTTATCGGCCTGTTCCCGGGTAGCCGTCATAGTGAAATTAAACGCTTATTGCCTGTTATATTGCAAAGCGCATTTGTTTTCAAACAACATCATCCCGATGCGCAATTCATACTGCCTTTGGCCCCGACTGTTACACAGGCCGATGTCCAGGAATATATCCAAGGATTTGAAAATTTAGGCATTAAACTCGTCAGCGACCGAACCTATGATGTCATCGCCGCTTGCGATGCAATCGTAACTGTGTCAGGCACAGTAACATTGGAGATTGCCTTGCTGGGAACCCCAATGGTTATTATCAACCGGCTGGCAAGTTTTACGTATGCAATAGTTCGTCGCATGGTCAAAATCGCTTACATCGGTTTATGTAATATTGTGGCAAATAGATTAATTGTGCCGGAACTCATCCAGGATCAGGCCACCCCCGAAAATATCGCCAGGGAATTAAACCGTTTAACCTATGAGCAGGATTATCGAGCCACAATGATTGCAGAAATGGCACAGATTGAGTCAAAACTTGGAAAACCCGGTGGAATTATTAATGCGGCCAGGTTGGTTTTGGCATTGCTTCAAAATAGCGATATTACTTCAGCGCAAAATACCACGCTGTGAACTTTCTATAAAATCCAGCATGACGTTGACTTCCGGATAACTTGCCGCCATCTCTCGCAATTTAACTTTCACTTCCACTAGCGTCAGACCGGATCGATAAATTAACTTGTAAGCATCACGAAGCGCCTGCTGAGTTTCTTTGCTGAAATTGCGACGCTTTAATCCTTCGCTATTGAGACCATGAGGTTGCGCGGGATTACCGTTTACCATGACAAAGGGTGGCACATCCTTGCCGACGGCACTTCCCATACCGGTAAATGCGTGTTGTCCGATTGCGCAAAATTGATGGACCAGGGTAAAGCCACCCAGGATCGCATAGTCCTCCACTCTGACATGACCTGCCAAAGAGGCAGCATTCGCAAAAATCGTATTATTCCCGACGATGCAATCGTGTGCGATATGTATATAGGCCATTAACCAATTGTCATTACCGATACGGGTTATGCCACCGCCATCATCGGTACCGCGATTGATGGTGACAAATTCACGAATAGTGTTGCGATCGCCAATTTCAAGACGTGATTGTTCACCGTGAAATTTTTTGTCCTGGGGAATTTCGCCAATGGATGAGAATTGAAAAATACGATTTTCGCGTCCGATTACCGTCGGGCCATTAATAACAACATGCGGTCCTATCCATGTGCCATCACCAATCTCAACATTGGCGCCTATAATACTAAAAGGACCAACCGTAACATCTTTTCCCAATCGTGCGGCCGGATCGATGACAGCACGCGTGTCGATACTCATCGCGCCTCACGCTCCGCGCACATTAAATCTGCTTCACAAACCACGTTACCATCAACTGTAGCGAGGCCGGTAAACTTCCAGATTCCTCGTAAGCGTTTCACGTATTTTACTTCGAGTCGCAATTGATCGCCTGGTTCTACCGGTTGTTTGAATCGCGCATTATCAATACCAACAAAATAATACAAGGAATTCTTGTCTGGAATTCTCGCTACTGTTTTGAATGCAAGAATGCCGGTGGCTTGTGCCAACGCTTCCAGAATCAATACCCCGGGCATGACCGGTCGTTGCGGAAAATGGCCGGTAAAATAAGGTTCATTGAAACTGACATTTTTAATGGCAATAAGGTGAGATTCAGGTACGTAATCAATTACCCGATCAACCAATAAAAACGGGTAACGATGCGGCAAGTGTTGCAGAATTTCATGAATGCTTAAAGAGTCCAAAAGCGTCTACCTTTAATTAGGGTCATTCTTTTTTTTCCAGTGCCTTGATGCGCCGTGCCAGCTCATCGAGCTGCTTGAAACGAACATACAGACGGTGCCAATGTTGGCTCTCTTCCGCAGGCATTCCTGAGGAGTAACTTCCGGCATGCTCAATGTCTTTGGCAATAAAAGACATCCCGGTGATTGTAACACCATCCGCTACTTTCAGGTGACCTGCTATTCCGGCACAACCACCTATCAGGCAGTGTTTGCCAATCTGAGTGCTCCCCGCTACTCCGGCAAGTGCGGCGATAACCGTATGTGCACCAATCCGCGCATTATGCCCAATTTGGATAAGGTTATCCATTTTAACGCCATCTTCGATAACCGTATCATCGATGCTACCTCGATCAATGGTTGTTCCGGCACCAATTTCCACATCATCGCCGATGACGACGTTACCAAGTTGAGGTACCTTAATCCAATGATCAGCATCATATGCCTGACCAAATCCATCTGCCCCAATCACGACGGATGGATGAATTAATGCGCGCTTGCCAATTCGCGTACTATGACAAATAGTAACATTGGCAACGAGATTGCTGTCCTCACCAATAAAACAGTTACGTCCAATGATGCAATGGGGTCCTATGACGACGCCATCTTCAATTACCACACCTGCTTCAATAACTGCATAAGGTCCGATTGTTGCCGTTGCCTTGACTTGTGCGGTAGCAGCGATGACGGCAGTGCCATGTCGCTCTGCAGGCATGCGCACTGCCGGATTTAGCAAGTCTGCAATTTTCGCATAGGCTGCATAGGCATTTTTAACCACAATCGCGTTAGCAGAACAATATCGCGCATATTCCTCTTCAAGAATAACAGCTGAGGCCTGAGTAGCACGCACTTGATTTATGTATGTTTTATTGCTGAGAAAACCAATTTGACCCGTTCTGGCATTGGCTAGTGTGGCAACTGAATCGATCAAACATTGCGCATCACCAATAACACGACCATCGACGTGATGCGCCAGTTTTTCTAATGTATGCATCACCGCAGATACCTTGTCAGTTATTTGCCACCAGCAGGTACTTGTGCATCACCAAGTGTCCGTTC
>JAHECZ010000035.1 GCA_024641475.1 Gammaproteobacteria bacterium | reverse complement strand
TTACACTGAGAACTCACCTTTGAGTTTCTTCTTCAGCGGTACGTTCTTTAAACGGACATATTGCGGCATGCCGTCTTTGTATGGCGGATAGTCTTCACCTTTGATCAACGGTTCCAGATAGGTACGGCATTTTGCCGTGATACCAAAACCATCCGAACTGATAAAGTCTGCGGGCATCATCTTTTCGACGTTGGCAACTTTATCCAAAGGTGCAACTCCGACGGCCCACTTGTACGGTTTGTTCTTTTTGCGCACCACGGTTGGCATCACGGAGTTATGACCTTTGATAGCCAGTTCAACCGCAGCCTTACCCATCGCATAAGCCTGTTCAACGTCAGACTTGGAAGCGATGTGGCGTGAAGCGCGTTGCAGGTAATCCGCCACCGCCCAATGGAATTTCAAACCGAGCTTGGCGCGAATCATCGAGGCAATCACCGGTGCGACACCGCCTAATTGCGCATGACCAAATGCGTCTTTCAAACCTTGATCAGCCAGGAATTTGCCATCCGGGCCTTTGACGCCTTCGGACACCACCACGGTGCAATAGCCGTGTTTCTTCACGGCATCATCCACCTTGGCGAGGAACTTGGCTTCATCAAACGTGACTTCAGGGAACAGGATCACGATCGGTAATTCGCAATCCTTGGTGGAAGCCAATGCACCGGCAGCGGCGATCCAGCCGGCGTGACGTCCCATTACTTCGATCACGAAAACTTTCGTCGAGGTCTTGGCCATCGAAGCCACGTCAAAGGTCGCTTCACGGGTGGAAATCGCGATGTACTTGGCTACCGAACCAAAGCCCGGGCAGTTGTCGGTGATCGGCAGATCGTTATCCACGGTCTTGGGCACATGGATCGCTTGCAACGGATAACCCATTTCTTTGGAGAGTTGTGAAATCTTGAAACAGGTATCCGCGGAATCACCACCACCGTTATAGAAGAAGTAACCAATGTTGTGCGCCTTGAAGACTTCGATCAGGCGTTCATATTCGCGACGATTTTGTTCCAGACTTTTTAATTTGTAACGGCAGGAACCGAAGGCACCCGATGGGGTATGGCGCAGCGCGGCGATGTTGCCTTTGGATTCCTTGCTGGTGTCGATCAGATCTTCAGTGAGTGCGCCGATGATGCCGTTGCGACCGGCATAGACCTTGCCGATTTTCTTGTCATGTTTGCGTGCGGTTTCAATCACACCGCAAGCACTGGCGTTGATTACGGCGGTAACACCACCGGATTGCGCATAAAAGGCATTCATCGGTGCTGCCTTGGCTTTCTTGGTCGGTTTTGCTTTTTTGCTGGCCTTGGCGGCCTTCTTTGCAGGTTTCTTAGCTTTTGCCATTTGAGTATCTCCCTTGAGCGTAACGGTAATGTGAAATTAAAAAATCAGGTGTTGGTACGTTGTTCTTGCAGCGCCTGTTGTTCCTGCGTCTTGAGCAAACTGACATTGCAGTCGAACAGATCGTCGTAAGGTTTTTTCTGGGTGCCGTATTGTTGATACAGCCGGTAATAAAAGGTCGCATGGATCAGGGCTAGTTCATCTTTATTAAAATCGGGAACCTTGGAAGTCATCACAGTCGGCAGTCACCACGTTTTGGGGCTGCCAAGGATACCCGATTTAGCTATTTGGTTAAACGGCTGTGCAGCTTCGCGATACGTGCGGACAGGCGTGCCACATCGTCGCGCAGGGTCTCTACCCCGGTGCTAAAGGCGTTGACCTGTTCACGCCGTGGGATGGCGTGCTGTTCATAGTGCAGGTATTCCACCGTATCTTGCGCCAGCCGGCTGCGGCTGGCTTGCCACCATTGCTGCGCCTCCCGCCAGAGTACCGCGCCCTGATGGGCGATGACATCACCACTGGCCCGTGCGATGAGTTCTTCGATATCGATCTGGCTGCGTTGCAAAATAGCCTTAAAGCGCTGCCCTAATTCAATGTCACCGTGGATGCGGATTTCTCGCTGTAACAATAATTTGCTGGCATCGTCGTGCTGTGCCAGTTGCAATAAAGCGAGTGGTCGACCTTGCAGCACGGTATCGGCCTCACCTTGGTACTGGCTCAGCAGGGTAAGTCCGGTGGGGCCGGGCAGGCAGTAGAGTGTCAGCGCCATTCCTTCGACTTCGACGGCAATGACTTTGCCATGCAGCTGCGCCAGAGCGCGCAGCGTGTCGGGATCCAGACCCAAGGCAGCATTCAGCGCCTGTTCCGCGGTTTCGATGAGGCCGCAGAAGAGTTCACTCGCGAGGCTCATGCGATGGTTCCATCGGCAGGTAAAACCAGATATTCGTAATCTTCCTGCGCATCCACCACCAGCGTAGTGCAGATCTTGTCATGCAGGGCCTGTTTTTGTCGATCCCATATCAGCAACAGAATACCGACGATCGTCATGATGGCCAGCATGCGCATGAATAAACGTGCGGTGGCTTGTTTCCAGCCTGGCCACTTGCCGCTGGTGGCATCGATAACGCGTATGTCCAGTAACATCATGCCCGGCGTGGCGCCCTGTTTTACCCAGAAGATCACTATCAGCGCCATGACGATCGTATCGCTGAGTAAAAACTCGGTGAGACCGTATAACAATTTGGCATCGCCAAATTGTGGACGTAACCAATATTCCAATAGATAGGTGTACGGTAACAGCAACATGAAGGCCAGTACGGCATCCAGCAGATAGGCCGCCGTGCGGCGCCAGAATCCGGCAAAGATAATGGAACGCATCATGCCTTGTAGCCGCGGTGCAGCGCGACAATGCCGCCGGTTAAATTGAAATATTCGCAGGAAATAAACCCGGCCTGTTGCATCATGCCCTTCAAGGTTTCCTGATCGGGATGCATGCGGATGGATTCGGCGAGATAACGATAACTTTCCGCATCATTGGTGATGAGCTTGCCCAGCCACGGCAAAATGGAAAACGAATAGGCATCGTAGATCGGTTGCAGCGGTTTGCTCGGTTTGGAGAATTCCAGTACCAGTAACGGCTTGCCCGGCTTTAACACGCGATGCATGGAATTTAATGCAGCCTGTTTGTCGGTGACATTGCGCAAACCAAATGCAATCGTGATGCAATCAAAGGTGTTATCGGCAAACGGTAAACATTCGGCATTGGCTTGCACATACTCGATGTTGCCAACCACGCCGCGATCGGTGAGGCGTTCGCGACCAACTTGCAGCATCGAGCCATTGATGTCAGCCAGTACCACATTGCCGGTTGGGCCGACCAGCTGGGAAAATTTTGCCGCCAGATCACCGGTACCACCGGCGAGATCCAGTACGTTGTTGCCAGTATGGACGCCGGAGAGTTCGATGGTGAAACGTTTCCAGACACGGTGAATGCCCAACGACATTAAATCGTTCATGACATCATATTTATTTGCCACCGAATGGAATACTTCGGCAACTTTATGGACCTTATCTTCCCAGGGAACCTGGGTATAACCAAAATCAGTGGTTTTGTCGGACATATATAATGATAGGAAACAGGGGCGAGTGATGAGGCACTAGGATAGCGGACATGCACAAAAAAAAATACCCCGGCAACTCAAAGGGGAGGGGGAAAGTTGCCGGGGTATTCGACGCCGCGAGGCGAAGTCGTGGTTATTACATCGTTATAGTTGCCAGTTGACTCCGATGCTGGTGGTCCAGTTGGCCGTTAATTGCGTGCCGTTGACGCGTTGATACAAGGGGAGTTGCACGAATCCATACAGGCGTGCACGGTGCCCCAGTTGCTTGCTCAATCCCGGGCTGAGCCAAAGATATTCAGCGCCGGAATCAGCCGGTTCAGCATTGATACCCTGGTCGCGAGTTTTGCTGAGAAGATTGATCTGCACTATTGGGCTTAAGCTCGCGGTGGGGCGAAACACCATACCGGTATTCAGATGATATTGATGACCGGCGCGATAGCCGTCATGTTGACCAAGGGCGGCTTGCGCCTGCAGCTGCATGAAGCCACGACCAGCTACGTTAAATACGGTCAGATCACGACTCCGAAAATAACCGACGATAACATCGGTAGTGCCGGTGCCAGGTTGCAGGCTGCGTTCAGCAAGTTCACCCGCCGCGTCGGTTGTGTTGATTTTACCGGTCGGGAATTTTACGCCGAGTTGTACTCCGGACTGGGTATTATTTGCCGTGTCGTTGTCCAGCATATAGCGACCTGTAACACGTGCATCACCCAGCGATCCGAAATTCCAGGTTTCTGCTTCGAGTGTGCCGGCGTTATCGAAGATGTGATAATGCTCGCGTTGTACATACGGCAATTGCACGGATATGCCCCAATGGTTCGCAGCACTGTAATCGAGTGTCGCGACAAGATTCTTGTTGGTTGTGTATATCTCGGTATGTTCGCCATCGGCAAATTCAGTTGCAGCTTTGTGTGTGCCGCTGCGTAATTGATCCTGTTTGATGTATTCATAACGCAGATCCACTTGCCAGCCATTGTTAGCTGTTAGTCCCAGGCCATCGATATGTGTGGCCAGACTGCAACTGGCACTGCCGCAACTGGCCTGTGCACCAGGGCTAAGCAGGCCGCAACCGACTCCAAAAAATAACGCTGTTATACGAAGACGCATGTTCCACCTGTTGTGATATTTACGCCAATGTAGGGGATAGGCAGGGCGGCGACAATGTGGCTGATTGCCGCACGCGACAATCTGTCGCAGCAATGTTGGCAGCGGTGAGGCATGCCACGAGTGCTACAATAACCGGATGATCTCATCCGAAGCCGTCACTTCCCCCGCACGCCAGAATCTGCTGCGCCTGTGTCATTTGCGCTATGCCGCGGTGATCGGCGAAGCCTTGGCAGTGGTCCTGGCAAAACGAATGTTTGATCTGGCGTTACCCGTGAGCGGGTTGCTGTGGTTACTGGGTTTTGTCGCGCTGATGAATACCGTGACGTTATGGCGGCTACGCCAACTCTGGGCGGTCAGTGAGGTGGAGTTATTTGCACATTTGGTTTTTGAAGTTGCCGTGTTGACGGTGCTGTTATATTTCACTGGCGGTTCCACCAATCCGTTTGTGATGTTGTATTTGGTGCCGCTGGCTTTAACTGCGGCGAGCCTGCCACAACGTTATACCTGGAGCGTCGCCCTGTTGGCATCATTGTGCTATGGCGTATTGATGTTTTATTACGTACCCCTGAGCGTGGCCATGCACCAGCATGATCGGATGTTTTCCTTGCATATTGCCGGGATGTGGTTTGGTTTCGTGTTGAGTTCAATATTAATTGCGTGGTTTGGTGTACGCATGGCGCAGGCGGTGCGCAATCGCGATGCCCAGTTAGCGCGACTGCGTGAAAATGAATTGCGTCAGGAGCGGGTCGTGGCCCTGGGTGCATTGGCTGCCGGTGCCGCACATGAATTGGGCACACCGCTGGCAACCTTATCGATCGTGGCGGGAGAACTGGCAGCGGAAGAACCCTTGCCGGCAACAACCCTGAATGTCTTGCGTGAGCAATTGGGCCGCTGTAAACATATTCTCAATTCATTGGCGGCATCCGCCGGTGCCGTACGTGCGCAGGGTGGCGGACAACAGGCTCTCGATGAATTTATTAAACATATTGTGAGCGTATGGCACGGTAGTCGCGCTCAGGTGAATCTGGTGAAATGTGACTATCATGGAGCGCAGCCGGTGCCACAGGTGATTACTGAGCAAACCCTCGCACAGGCCATCACCAATTTATTGAATAATGCCGCCGATGCATCGGCGCATCATGTCGAGATCGAATGTCACTGGACGCAAAATGAATTGCAGCTGGAGATCGCCGATCGCGGCACCGGGTTATCGCCGGAATTAGCGCAACAGGCAGGTCAAACGTTTGTAACAACCAAATCCAGTGGTTTAGGTTTGGGTTTGTTTTTAACGTTTGCGACGCTGGAACGGCTTGGCGGTGAAATCAATTTATTTAATCGCGAGGGCGGTGGCGCTGTGTGTCGTTTACGGTTACCGCTCGCCTCATTAACCGTGGCACCGACATGAATCAGGATGAACTGGCCGATGTATTGCTGGTGGATGATGATGCCACCTATTGTGAGGTGCTGGCGCGTGCCTTGCAGAAGCGCGGCTACGGTGTACGTATTGCTCATGATGTGCCGCACGGGATTTCTCTGGCACGGCAGGAATCACCCGAGTACGCTATTGTTGATTTGAAAATGCCCGGTCCCTCGGGACTGGAGTTGGTCAAGGAATTGATCACGCTGGATCCGAATACGCGTATCGTGATGTTGACGGGGTATGCGTCGATCACCACGGCGGTCGAAGCCATCAAACTTGGCGCGACTCACTATCTGGGTAAACCCGCGAGTGTCGAGGAGATTTTAGCGGCATTTGAACGTACCCAGGGAAATGCGGAAGCACCGGTGGAAGATAAACCACTATCAGTTGCGCGATTGGAGTGGGAGCATATTCAAAAGGTGTTGGGCGAGTGCGAAGGCAACATTTCCGAAACCGCCCGCCGCCTGAATATGCATCGCCGCACGCTGCAGCGTAAATTACAAAAACGTCCTACACGCAGTTAAAGTCTTTTGATTTTTTCGAGAATCTGTTGCGCATGTCCTTCAGCGCTCACGCCATAAAGGGCTTCGTTGATAATTCCGTTTTTGTTGATTATAAAAGTGGAACGTACGATCCCCAGTTTTTTTACGCCGGCCTTTTCTTTTTCCTGCCACACACCATATTGTTCACATAATTCACCATTGTGATCGGCGAGCAGTTGTAGATTCAGGCCATATTTCTTAATAAATGCCAGATGGCTGTCACAGGAATCCTTGCTGACACCTATGACCACGGTATTGTATTTGGCAAATTCATTCGCCAGCTTGGTGAAATCATTCGCTTCAATCGTGCAGCCTGGGGTGTCATCTTTAGGGTAAAAATACAATACGACATGCTGCTTATGGCGATAATCGGTCAAACTCACAAGCGAGTTGTCTTGATTGGGCGCGCTAAAGACGGGAGCAGGTTGATCTTTGATAAGCATGGGAGTTCCATTACGCTGAAGATTATTGGTTACTAGTATTACACC
Source organism: Gammaproteobacteria bacterium (assembly GCA_024641475.1). Classification (GTDB taxonomy): domain Bacteria; phylum Pseudomonadota; class Gammaproteobacteria; order UBA6429; family Thiohalophilaceae; genus JACQBC01. Next base: position 20,752 of record JAHECZ010000035.1, on the reverse strand, counting down.
AGTTGGCAGCCAGTGTCATCCAACTGGCATTGATTTTTCGACAATCAGATAAATAGTCACAATAAAGCTATACTTTAACAGTGCGACGCAAACCGAGGCATTGCATATGGATAGTACAACAACTGGCAAGTTGATTGCAGCATTACAAAATCCGGCACTGTATGACCATCCAGTGACAGCGTTAAAGCTGGTAGAAACACATATCTCCTGGGTCATTCTCACCGGGCCCTTTGCCTACAAAATCAAAAAACCGGTTAACTTGGGATTTCTGGATTTTTCTACGTTAACGCTACGGCAGCAGTATTGCGAGGCAGAGCTACGTTTAAATCAACGTCTGGCGCCGGAATTTTATCTGGCGGTAGTACCAATTACCGGTACTCCTGCTGCGCCACATTGGCAGGGTAGTGGTCCTGTTATCGAGTACGCGGTGAAGATGCGCCAGTTTCCAACGGACATGGAACTGGATCGAATTGCCAAGCACGGTTTGCTGACCCGCCAGCATATCGAACGACTCGCAACCGATATTGGCCAATTTCATGCGGCCATTCCGCAAGCGGAAGCGGCGATGACCTACGGTACGCCGGAAATGGTATGGCAACCCATCGCCGAAAATTTTGTGCAGTTACAACCCTGTGGTCAGTCGGTTGTGTTAAAGACACAGTTGGAGCAATTGTATGGTTGGTATGTGGCCAGCCATGCTGAATTATTGCCGCTACTCCAGCAGCGTAAAACGGCAGGGTTTATTCGCGAATGTCATGGCGATATGCATTTAGCCAATATGTTTTTATGGCAAGACCGCGTACTGGTGTTTGACTGTCTCGAGTTCAATCCCGGCTTGCGCTGGATCGATGTGATCAGTGAGATCGCGTTTTTGACGATGGATTTGCGTGATCGTGGCCATGCCGATCTGGCGCGCTGTTTTTTAAATGAATATTGGCAACATACCGGAGATTATGCCGGCATCGCGCTGCTGAATTATTATCAGGTCTATCGCGCCATGGTGCGTGCCAAAGTGGCCTGTATCCGCGTGCAGCAAGCAGATCTTGTGCAGGCTGAGCAACAGCAGCAGCTGGTGATGCTGAGGGGATATCTCGATCTGGCGCAGCAATTTATCCGCAGACATAACCCGGTATTATTTGTTGCGTTTGGTATGTCAGGAAGCGGCAAAACATTTGGTGGCAATGTGTTGATCGAGGCTATCGATGCAATCCGAATTCGATCGGATGTGGAACGTAAACGTCTCGCCGGCCTGGGTGCCAGTGCCAAATCGGCTTCTGGATTGAATAGTGGTTTGTATACCGCAGATATGAGCAGAGAAACCTATGCACGTCTGGCCGATGCAGCGCGTGCCGTTCTGCAGGCTGGTTATCATGCGATCATCGACGCAACTTTTTTATTACACGCACAGCGCGAAGTATTTGCCCAACTGGCCCGGGATTTGAAAGTGCGGTTGGTAATTTTACATTTCACTGCATCCCGCCAAACCTTGCAACATCGTATCCAGTCACGCCAGTCACAGGGTACGGATGCTTCGGAAGCGGATGTGAGTGTGTTGCAGCAGCAATTCGATCGTATCGAACCACTGACTACTGCAGAGCAAGCCTGCACGATGGTGATCGATACAGAAGCATCGGACGCCACTGCGCAATTACTCGCGGCAGTACAACAGATAATTTCAGAAGATAATTAGGTTGTCCCGGTGCGGAATCATTGCGCGTGTTTGGGTTGGGGCCGTATGTGACCAGCGGCCTTGAGACGCTCCAGATAACGCGGCCAGAGGCTGTCATGCTCCTTGCCGAGGCGATACAACGTATCCCAGGAGAAAATACCGGTGTCATGATTGTCATCGAAAAACAACTGGATGGCGTAATTGCCGACTTGTTCGATTTTCGTAATATTCACATCCTGCTTGCCGACTTGCAGTACTTCCTGACCAGGGCCGTGCCCCGTAACTTCGGCGGAAGGCGAATACACACGCAGGTATTCAGATGGCAATGTGAAACGCGCGCCGTCATTGAAGGCAATTTCCAGTACGTGGGATTTCTGGTGCAGGGTGATTTCGGTAGGGATGACTTTTTTTTCTGACATGATTGGATGCCTCAATGTGAATTACAAAATATAACGACTCAAATCTTCATTACTGGCCAGTTCCGCCAGGTGTTGATCAACATACTGCGCATCGACGGTCAGATTGAAGCCGGGTTTGTCGGAGGCAGCAAAAGAAATTTCTTCCAACAAACGTTCCAACACCGTGTGCAGGCGGCGTGCTCCGATGTTTTCGGTGCGTTCATTCACCTGCCAGGCCATTTCGGCAATCCGCTGGATACCATCCTGGGTAAAGATCAATTGCACTTGCTCGGTTTCGAGTAACGCCGCGTATTGTTCGGTGAGTGAGGCATCCGGTTCGGTGAGAATGCGGATGAAATCTTCCGTGGTGAGCGCGTCAAGTTCAACGCGGATTGGAAAGCGCCCCTGCAATTCCGGAATCAAATCCGAGGGCTTGGCGACATGAAACGCGCCTGAACCGATAAACAGAATATGATCGGTTTTGATCATGCCGTATTTGGTGGATACCGTGGAGCCTTCGACGATGGGTAGCAGGTCGCGTTGCACGCCTTCGCGTGATACATCGGCACCAGCATGTTCAGCACGCCTGGCAATTTTATCCATCTCATCGATAAACACGATGCCATTTTGCTCGACGAGTTCGACTGCGCCGGTTTTAATATCGTCTTCGTTCACCAGGCGCGCCGCTTCTTCTTCGATCAATAGTTTTTGTGCTTCGCGGATCGGCAGTTTGCGCAATTTTTTCTTGCCGCCGCCAATGTTGGCAAACATGCTTTGCAATTGGCTGGTCATTTCTTCCATGCCCGGCGGCGCCATGATTTCCACACCGACACTGCCCATGGCTACTTCAAGTTCGATTTCCTTGTCGTCAAGTTCGCCATTGCGTAATTTGACACGGAATTTTTGCCGCGTGGCATTTTCCTTATCCTGTTCCTTGATATCTTCTTCAGTGCCAAAGGTGTAACTATTGCTGCGCGGTGTCGGCAGTAAAATATCAAGGATGCGTTCTTCGGCGGCGTCTGCAGCGCGATGGCGCACCTTGCTGGTTTCCTGTTCGCGCACCATTTTTACTGCCATCTCGGCCAGATCGCGAATAATGGTTTCCACATCACGGCCAACGTAACCAACTTCAGTAAATTTGGTGGCTTCCACTTTGATAAACGGTGCATTGGCCAGTTTGGCCAGGCGGCGGGCGATTTCGGTTTTGCCAACGCCGGTCGGGCCGATCATCAGAATATTTTTTGGGGTGATCTCATTGCGTAATTGTGCATCGACCTGACTGCGGCGCCAGCGGTTCCGCAGTGCAATCGCGACAGCGCGCTTGGCGCTGTCCTGGCCAATAATATGTTTGTCCAGTTCCTGGACAATTTCACGAGGTGTCATGGTGGACATGGTGTGGTTAGTAACTCAATTCTTCAAAGGTAAGATTGTGATTGGTATAGATGCAGATATCCGCGGCAATATTCAAGGCGCGTTCAACGATAGCACGCGCATCCAGTTCGGTATTTTCCAGCATGGCGCGGGCCGCGGAGAGTGCATAGTTGCCACCCGAACCGATGGCAATCAGACTGTTTTCCGGTTCGAGCACATCACCGTTACCGGTAATGATCAGTGAGCTGGTTTTATCCGCGACGGCGAGCAAGGCTTCCAGGCGGCGCAAGGTGCGATCGGTGCGCCAGTCCTTGGCCAGCTCCACAGCAGCACGCACCAGATGACCGGAATGTTTTTGTAACTTGGTTTCGAAGTATTCAAATAACGTAAAGGCATCCGCTGTGCCACCGGCGAATCCTGCCAATACGGTATTGTCATAGAGACGACGCAGTTTGCGCGCATTGCTTTTCATTACCGTGTCGCCGAAGCTGACCTGACCATCGCCCGCAATGACAACCTGATTATTGCGGCGTACGCTCAGGATCGTGGTACCGTGATATTGCTCCACGCAGTTCCCCGTATATATTAAAGATGTAACCCATTGTACACCAAGGGCATGCAGGGCGGGATTACCTCGGGAAGGATATCTATCGCACAAAGACCTGTGAGTGATGCGGGATAGAGCGGCGTGGCAGGGAGTGTTAACCGGTGTGATCAGTGAATGAATTAGGCATCAGCAGGATTTGCGTCGTTAATTTTTCAGGCAGTTTAGCCAGGGGATGTGAGATGTAAAAACCTTGTACATAGTCCACGCCACATTCCTTAAGCAGGCGCAGCGTTGCAGCCGATTCAACAAATTCTGCCACCGTTTTTTTACCCAGCGTATGAGCGATGTGATTGATGGATCGAATGATGGCCATGTCCATGGGATCCGTAACAATGTCGCGCACGAACATGCCGTCGATTTTAATGTGTTCTACCGGCAAGCGTTTTAAATGTGAGAAGGAGCTGTAACCGCTGCCAAAATCATCCAATGCGAAGCGACAACCCAATTTGGTGAGTTCCTCGATCAATTCGCTGGCAGTATCAAAATCGTTGATGGCGCAACTTTCAGTGATTTCAAACATGAAGCGTGAAGGGTGGAGCTGGTATTTTTCCATGTCTTCACGAATGATGCTGGCCAGATGTCCGGGCGCCAGACTTTGACCGGAAAGATTGATCGCAAAGGTGACATGTTGATAGTCCGGGCCTAATAACGCCATTTGTTGCATCGCGGCGTTAATGACCCAGCGATCGATATCCCGCATCATGTTGAAGCGTTCGGCGGTGGGTAAAAATGCATTCGGTGAAATCGGCTCGCCGTGGCTGTTCGGCAGGCGAATCAACACTTCATAATGTTGATAATTCAGCAAATCATTTTCCTGCATGTAGGACCAGAGACTGCCTTGATCTTCCGGCAGATTATCAACATCCAATTCCTGCAGTGCGACGATAGGCTGGTAATACAATTTAAAGGTATTTTTCTGCAACGCATGATGCAAGCGTGTTGACCAGCCCAGATCCAGATCCATCGCGGCTTTGCTATCCTGATCTTTCTTGTATAGATGTGTGGTGTTACGCCCCAGACCCTTGGCGATATGACAGGCAATATCCGCATTGGCAAGGATCTCGCCGGCGGTGATGGTCTCAGGTGTGATCATTGCCACACCGATACTGGCATTGACTTTATAAGTGCGTCCATCGCGACTGAAACTCAGATCATCGAGAATCTGGCGGAATTTATCCGCGATCTGGAATAATTCGTCTTCGGCGACATTGCGTAACAAGATGGCAAATTCGTCGCCGCCCAGCCTGCCGAGAATATCCGATTTACGCAGGCGCAATTGTAATTGCGCACCGACTTCGATCAGTAATTGATCGCCGGTATTGTGCCCCATGGTGTCATTGATATATTTGAAGCGATCCAGATCGATATATAGCAGCGCACTGAATTCGTGACTGCGTTTGAGGCGTCGCACTTCCTCTTCCAGCATGTCCTCAATGTATTTGCGATTGAGTAATTTAGTGAGAGGATCATGATGCGCCTGCCACTTGAGTTCTTCTTCGAGTAATTTTCGCAACGACACATCACGGAAGGCGATCACAGCACCTTCGTGCGTGGCGTCAATATGCAACGGATAAATAGTCAATTCCACCTGGATGGGTGTGCCATCGGCACGGGTAAAGGTGGATTCCACGCCATGGAGTTCCTTGCCTTGTTTTATCGCATTATCGATGTGCACGAGATCGGTTGTTTTAGCCTGGGCATTTTCGCGTGCCGTGGCATGAAACAGGTTATTGGGATGTAACCCAATAAGGTTGGTGTGTGGTTCATAACCGAGGATCTGTCGGGCGGCCGGATTGATGAAACTGATCACGCCACTGGTGTTTACGCCATACACACCATCACCCACGGAGGTAAGGATTCCCTGCAGCCAGGAACGTTCCTGTTCAACGCGTTTGGAGGCACGCACCGTTCGGCCCATGGCGGCGACGCGTGCACGAAACAAATCATCAGCTTCGTTCTTGAACATGCATTCCACTGCCCCGGCAGCCAGCGAGGCGTGGATGACCTTGTCCAGGTAGCTGCTGGTGAGCACAGCCAGCATGGTGCTGGCAGTATGCGGATTAGTGCGCATGCGTCGACACAAAGCATCACCATTTTCATCCGGCATGTAGTAGTCCACGATGGCGATGTCGAACTTTTCTTTCATGGCCATTTCCATGGCTTCGCTGGCACAGGCCGCCACGGTGGTTTGATAGCCACACATATCCAGTAACTTACGGAATTTCACTCGGGCGGTAGGGGAGTCATCCACCAGGAGTACTTTAATCTGGGCTGCATCTTCCGAAACACAGCAGGGTGCACGTTCATGTTGTGCCAGCAGATTGGGCAGGGTCTGTATGGTTTCCTCATAATTATCCCATAGCAGAAAGGCGGTCTGGGATCGGCTCGACACCCAGCTCAGTTTGGTGGAGTCGGCTTCATGGGCCAGTACCAGCATGGGTAAGTCTGTAAATGGGGATTCACATAACCGGGTAAGGAACTCATCAGCAGCGCTATGGGTCTGGCTGGGCCAGCCAATAATAATTCCGGTGTAGTCGCCGGGCGCCGCATCATCCAGCGCCTCGAGGGCTTGGGTAAAGTCCGGCTTAATCTCCAGGGCGTAGCCCTGGTTGATCAGACAGCGCTTCAACGCGTGGCGTAAGGTCGAGGACGTTTCGACAAGTAATATGGTTTGCATCAGCCGATTTTTGTTCTAAGTGGAACACTCAGAACAAGGGTATCGGCGCTCTTTTAGGCAAACTTGAAAAAATGATTATTATTAAGGTAATTTAAGTAATTGCTTATTTAATGAGCAGCCGGGGTGGGTGGTTTCTGTCCTTCGGGCAAGCCCTTGGTACCACTGGCTAATAGCTTGGCATTGCGTTCGACCAGGGAGCTGATGAGCGTATCCAGCCCATTTTGCTGGATATCATTGGCAAAACTGGTTTTGTAACTCGTGATCACGCTCACACCTTCCACGGACACATCGTAAACCTTCCAGCCACGTCCGGTCAGCAGCATGTGATACAGCACGGGTACCGGTTTGCCATTTTTTGGATTGACCTCAGAGCGGACGATGACATCTTTTTGATCCCCTACGTCGGTAGGGAAAAATTTCATGATGGATTTATCGAGTTTTTCATCGTGGGTCGTGATGTATTCCGATAGTGCTGAGGAATAAAAGCGCAGCAACATGGTGCGGAATTCACGAATAAAGCCCAATTTTTGTTCCTTGCTGGCGGTGTCCCAATATTTGCCGAGCACGTATTTCGCTGCGGTGATGATATCGATATTCGGTAACAGGATGTCTTCCACGAGGTGCTGGGTGTGGGTGATATCATTTTTGATTTTGCTGCGATCTTTGTTGATGGCAGCGATCATACTATCAGCCGTGGCTTCAAGGACGGCGTTGGGGGATGCCACCGGTTCGGCCAGAGCTGTAGTTGACAGCAACAATATGGCAAGCAGAGGTGTGAACAAACGCTGTGTGTGCATAATTAGTTCCGCCGTATGATGAAGTGTTCGATTGTTATAGGTTGTTTGGTAGCATAGCATTAGGACGGGTGATCTATTGTATTGGTTCCATTATTTTATCACTCTGATGTCATGTCGCATAAGGAGAATTCCATGCCCCAGTTTAATCGCGGTTACTATCCCGCCGTCCGTCTGCGCCGTATGCGCCGCGATCATTTTTCCCGTCGTTTGATGAATGAACACCAATTAACGACTGACGATCTTATTTACCCGCTGTTTGTGCTCGAAGGCAGCAAACAGCGCCAGGCGGTAACTTCCATGCCGGGTGTCGAACGTCTTAGTGTGGACTTTCTACTCCAGGAGGCTGAACAGTGTCTGAATCTGGGGATTCCCGCCATCGCGTTATTCCCGGTAACACCGCCTGATGCGAAATCGCTCGATGCCAAAGAGGCGTTTAATCCGAATGGATTGGTACAACGCGCCGTGCGCGAACTAAAAAAACGATTTCCCGAGTTAGGCGTAATTACTGATGTAGCCCTGGATCCATTCACTACCCACGGCCAGGATGGTTTGATCGATGCGCAAGGTTATGTGCTGAATGACGAGACAGTAGCAGTCCTGGTCAAGCAGGCGTTATCACATGCGCAGGCCGGTGCCGATGTCGTGGCGCCATCCGATATGATGGATGGCCGTATCGGTGCAATACGCGCGGCGTTGGAAAAAGCCGGTTACATCCATACACGTATATTGGCGTATTCGGCCAAATACGCATCAAGTTTCTACGGACCATTTCGTGATGCCGTAGGTTCTGCGGCGAATCTAGGTGCGGGCAACAAATACACCTATCAAATGGATCCGGCGAATTCAGATGAAGCGCTGCATGAAGTTGCGCTGGATTTGCAGGAAGGTGCGGACATGGTCATGATTAAACCCGGTATGCCGTATCTGGATATTGTCTATCGCATTAAACAGCAATTTGGTGCACCGACATTTGTTTATCATGTCAGTGGTGAGTATGCGATGTTAAAAGCCGCCAGTGCCAATGGCTGGATCGATGAACGCCGTTGTGTATTGGAGGCGTTGTTAGGGTGTAAACGTGCCGGTGCCGATGGCATTTTGACGTATTACGCCAGGCAAGTTGCACAATGGCTCAAAGAATCCTGAGTAGATCATCGTAATGTCAGATCTTTTTGATTTTGGTGATCGAGTGGATCGTTATGCGGTGATGGGTAATCCCATCTCGCACAGTAAGTCGCCACGGATTCATGCGTTGTTTGCCAGGCAAACCCAACAACAACTGGAATACAGTGCGATTCAGGTTGATAGCGGCGGTTTTACTCAGGCTGTCGGTAACTTTGTCGCCAGTGGCGGTAAAGGCTTGAATATCACCGTACCGTTCAAGCAAGAAGCCTATGCATTGGTGGCGTCACGCAGTCCGCGAGCCGAGCGCGCCGGTGCAGTGAATACCATCAAGATCGAAAATAAAAAACTCTTTGGCGATACGACCGATGGCGTTGGGCTGGTAACGGATCTGCTGCACAATCATGGGATCAATCTGCGCGAGGCGAGGATTTTATTAATGGGCGCCGGCGGTGCTGCACGGGGTGTCATTGAAGCATTGATGCAGCAAGCTCCGGCATATCTGTTGATTGCCAATCGAACTCCCGACAAAGCGGTGGAACTTGCCAGCGTGTTTGCGGATCTGGGCACGCTGCATGGCAGTGGCTATGAACAGCTTGCCGAACAACAATTCGATGTGGTGATCAATGCCACAGCCGCGAGTCTGCAGGGCGAAATGCCGGATCTGCCGGACGATGTGCTTGCTGATGGTGCCTGTTGTTACGACATGATGTACGGCAAGGTCACCCAGTTCATGCATTGGTCACAGTTTCACGGTGCCGCAAAAGTTCTGGATGGATTGGGAATGCTGGTAGAGCAAGCCGCAGAGAGTTTTTATCTGTGGCGTGGGGTGCGACCAAACACGGCACCAGTCATCGAGGAATTACGCAGTGAACTTACTTACTAACCCTCTCTCTTCAAGGAGAGAGGGTAAACAGCAGCTATTAAACGCAACCCGTTGGTTTGGGTAAGCCACCATACTTGGTGATCGGCTTCATTGGACCGGTCATCCACATTGCGAAAAGTTCTTTCTGATCCATTTCGATGTATTTGGCGAATTTGCGAATGGGGGGAACGGTTCCGGATTCATCAAAATACTCCCGCGCTTTGAGAATTTGCGACCACTTCGCGTCATCGAGTTCTATGCCATCTGCGGCAGCCATTTCTTTTGCCACTTCCGGGGTCCAAGCGCTCATATCCGTTAAATAACCATCACCATCACGATTGGGAAGACTCATTGGAAACCTCATCAAAAACCATGTAATTTGTCGTGGAAAGAATAAATTATCCGAGTATTTGTGTCAAGTATCACCATCAGGAGAGAAGTTTGTCGCAAACGCTATCCAGACCGGGATGGTATAGTAAAACTCACGACGATATCGTTCCAGTTGGAGGAAAAATGCGGTTAGTCAGCCTTATTTCACTGCTTGGATGGTTGCTGAGCATGCCGTTGCACGCCGAGCAAATTGCCAAAGCCAATTCTGGCGATGCGTGTGCTGACATAACGGATCATAATCAGACTGTGCAATGCTTAAAAAAGCAGAACCAAAGCCTGAATCATGAACTTAATATTGCCGATGACATGCTGTTGGATAAACTCAAACTGGCAGAACAGACACTGCCGCAACGCTATCGCGGTAAATTGCTCAAGCGCCATAAAAAGGCCGCAAAAGCCTGGGAAAAATATCGCATTGCGCAATGTGATTACGAACGAATGCATGCCTTGGGCGGCATTGAGGAACCGATAGTCGATTTACACTGTAAAAATGAATTATCTGGACAGCGTTTGGTAGTAATACGTGAACAAATCAATATGTGGTCGTACTGATTCATGTCAGGAAATATTAATTTAACTCCAGGCTGATTATTCCAACGCTGACTCCACCTTCACCATCGCTGATGCTGTAGGCAATCCGATCTGTGACAGCGCGAATGTTCTCGGGGCGTTGGTAGCTGATTTTGCCGCTGCGGCTATCCAGTGAAATTATTCCACCCAGCACACTTTGCCGGGCGGGAAGTGTGTAGCGCAAAATATCATCCGTCGCTGCATTTAAGGAGTGCAGTCTAAATCGCACAGTGCGATCAGTGACCGCCATGGAGAGATCGGTTGCAACAGGTAAATGGTTGTGACGTGAAGTACGTGCCACTTGTTGCTCTACCGCATCCATGGTTGTGTTGACGGTGCAGGTTTCGATACCTGCATAGCCATGATGATCGAGTGCCGCACAGGGATCGTCGCTGGCGCTGTCGCGAATACCGCCACTAATTTCAAGCAGTGACACGCGCTGACCATTAGCATGCAGAGCCTGGGCGAAAGCTTCCGCATGTTGTGGTGTGGAGCGTGAACAGGCATCGTCGTGATGCAGCAGAATGACACTTGGGCGCGATGCCATTTTCAGATTATGGGCAGATGGAACCAGTGGTGTGCCGTTTCCGGAAGTCACCGGGCTGGCAAGCACAATGACATTGGCGAGAGTTTGTTGTGCAAACGCGGAGATAGCACCGCGGCTGCTGCCAATCAATATCACTGGCGCATTGGTAACACGATGCGCACGCAGTACCATCGCAATATCTACCGCATGTGCCATGCTGTTGCGATAGCTATCATATAGCATGGGTTCTGTATCAATAGTGCCATAACTCCTGAAATCGTCAGGACGATTCATGCCGATGACACGATAACCCCGCGCTGCAAAATGATGGGCACTGCGGATCAGAAAATTACCACCGGATCGATTCAATGTTTTGCCATCAGTACTGTTTAGATTGGCATTCAATGCGCCACCCGTGATTAAAATGAGTAAGCCACGCGGAGTCTGCCTGGGTTCATATAAAAAATAGTTCAGTGTTACCGCAGTACCATCGGGAGAGTAACGCGTAGTTAATTTATGGTACTCAGCCGGGCGAACGCGATGGGTTGGAATCCAGCTTACCGAACCGTCGGCATTTTCATCTGCATCATCTGAAAGTGATTCGCAGTGAATTTGTGTCGTAGCGATCGCAATTCTGTCATCGCTGCTGGCGATGTTGTTGGAAGTAACAGCCAGGGACGCAAACAGTGCAACAATCACAACCGGGTGACGAAAATAAGACATCGTAATGGACATGAGGAATCAGCGATAGAATGCTAATGTTGTTTGCAGGTTCAATTCGACATGCAGTGCTACTCGGCAAGCAGCCCGTTAATTTTCTTTAGGATATCCGTGGTATCCCACTCCAAACCACCAAACAGCGCGTAGCGGATTTTGCCTTTTTTATCGATGACATATGTTGTCGGGAAGGCGAACACTTTCCAGCGTTTGAGCGCAGCACCATTTTTATCGAGTAGAATCGGAAAAGTCACTTTAACCTTTTCATCTATGAAACTGCGAATTGCGGTTTCATCTTCGGCCATGTTGACACCCAAAATGGTAAAAGGCTTGTCGCTGAGTTTTGACTGCAAGCGTTGCATGGATGGCATTTCATAGACACAGGGCGGGCACCAGCTGGCCCAGAAATTAACTACCACCACTTTGCCACGCAATTTCGCCAGGTCGATCGTTTGCTTGTCCAGCGAAGGCAGTTGCAGCGGTGGAGGCGTGGAATTGCCACGATATACAGTCAGGACACGGTCCTTTTTGCCTTCCCGCGGAGTGGATTCTTTGGCTAACCTGGCAACCGCGGGGTGCGACATAACCGGTTTTTTGCCGAGTATGCCAATGGCGTCTGCCATGGTTTGCCATAGCAAACCGGTTGTGTCTTTTTCAGTATCATCCGCGTCAGGGCGAAAATAAAAGCGATCACGCAAATTTGCCAGGCGCCAGTTCATTACCTCGCTACCACCTTTGCGGAGTGCTGACGTGGTTTGTTCCAGCTTCCAGAAAAAGGGTGATTTGTCAGGCTGCATTAAAATTATTGGCAGGTTGGTGGCTGTGGCGATTGGCATAAGTTGTCCACTCAAACCAGGATCCGGTGTTTCAACGAATAAATTCGGACTGAGCATGACGACACCCTGCAGCACATGATTGTCAGTATTTTCAAGCTGCCATAGCCGCGCCCCGCGTAATACCGGGATAACGCCACGGCCACTGGCGCCGAGGATGATTTGTTTATTGGTGATGCGTGCTTCGTTGAGCAGGCGCGTGTATGCCGCCGTTGGTACTCTATCCATACTACTCTGGGTGGCAGGTAGAAAATACGCTTCCAGTAATTCCGGTATCCAGACTTCGATGCCGTGTTTGGCCAATTGTTCAGCGAGTTGATGATCGGCATTTTGTACACCGGCTTCGTGGGTTTGCCAGATCAGCAGTTGCGTGCCTTCAGCGGGATAGACGTTGAGCGTGATCTCGGTATTATCGCGAGTCAGCACCGTGCGGGTCTCAGCGGCTGACAGGTGTGTCGCTATACCACAAAGCAACAGACAGCTGAGGTGTGACAGGCGCATCAACATTGCCCGTGAAGCTTGAAGATTCATCATGCGGAGACCATCTTATGAATGATAAACTCGATATCGAGTGAGATGCCTCAATGGTAGTACAGGAGCAGACAATGAAAAAGTGGCAATGTCAGATTTGTGGATTTGTTTATGACGAAACCAAGGGTTTACCGGAAGAAGGCCTTGCGCCTGGTACCCGCTGGGAAGATATTCCGGCAAATTGGCAGTGTCCGGATTGTGGCGTTGCCAAAGCCGATTTCGACATGATCGCAATCGACTAATCGCAACCAGTCATGGCAGCATCACTGCTTATCATCGGTAGCGGTCTGGCGGGTTACAATCTCGCGCGCGAATTTCGCAAACTCAATAAAACTGCTCCGTTGCTGATGGTCAGTGCGGATGACGGTGCTTTTTACTCCAAACCCATGTTATCCAATGCATTGGCAAAACAGAAACAGCCAGCGGAGCTGGTGATGGCTGATGCAAAAAAAATGGCGGCGGAGCTTAATGCCGAAATTCTCACCGGTCATCACGTCACGGAGTTACTTCCTGCAGCCAATAAAGTGAAACTCGCTAATGGCAATACACTGGAATATCGTCAGTGTGTGCTGGCTGTTGGTGCTGCACCGGCGCAGTTACCCGTCAGTGGTGATGCACAGCAACAAATCTATGTGGTGAATGACTTGCAGGACTATGCGAAATTTCGTCAGGCGATTGCTGGCAAGCAACGCATCGCCATCGTAGGCACCGGGTTAATTGGTTGCGAGTTTGCCAACGATCTGGCGGCAGCAGGTTATCACGTCGACGTTATCGGTCCAGGTTCGCAACCGTTGGGTCGTCTGGTGCCCGCGGCTATTGGTCATGCCGTGCAACAAGGGTTGGCGCAATTAGGTGTGCGTTGGCATTTGCAGACTACGCTCATACAAGCGAATAACAATGCTGCCGGGGCAAGTCTGCATCTGGATAATGGCACACTGCTTGAAGTCGATGTGGTGCTGAGTGCCATTGGTTTACAACCCAATTGCGAATTGGCCAAACAGGCCGGGATCAATACGCGACGCGGTATCGTGGTGGATCGCTATTTGCGTAGCAGTGTTAACAATATCTATGCATTGGGTGATTGCGCGGAAGTCGAAGGAATGGTCTTGCCGTATGTGTTGCCATTAATGCAAGGCACGCGGGCCCTGGCAAAAACCTTGAATGGGGATGCGACACCAGTGAGCTATCCACCCATGCCAGTATTGATCAAAACTCCCGCTTGTCCCGTCGTCGTATCACCACCGCCAGCCGGTAGTAAAGGCGAATGGCAGGTTGAGCAAGTGCAAGATGGTATCAAGGCTTTATTCCGCGACGGTGATGCGGTGCTGGGTTTCGCATTAAGTGGTAACGCTGTCAATGAACGAACCACGTTAATTCAATTAGTACCGCCGGTTTTAAATTGATCCATTCGTTGATCATAGCTTGGTAGAATTTATCGCATGGACGTCTCCTCAATACTTGATCCCTTAAACGATGCCCAGCGGCAGGCCGTGTGTGCGCCGGCGGGGAATGTCCTGGTATTGGCCGGTGCAGGCAGTGGCAAGACGCGCGTATTGGTGCATCGCATCGCCTGGTTGATGGCGGCCGAGAATAGTTCGCCCTACGGCATTCTGGCGGTGACATTTACCAATAAAGCTGCCGGTGAAATGCGTGGCCGTATCGAGCAGTTGTTGGGGATTCCTTCCAGCGGCATGTGGGTTGGCACCTTTCATGGCATTGCGCATCGCTTGTTACGCGCGCACTGGAAAGAAGCCGGGTTGGCGCAGAATTTTCAGGTAATGGATAGTGAAGATCAATTACGCGCCTTAAAGCGCGTGATCCGCGAGATGGGTCTGGATGATGCGCAATGGCCGGCGCGTGAGGCGCAGTTGTTTATCAATGGTCGCAAGGATGAAGGTCTGCGGCCGAAACATCTGGATCATCAGCACGATCCCTATCTCAAACACATGATCGCCATCTATGAAGAATACGAACGCTATTGCCAGCGTTCCGGCGTGGTGGACTTTGCTGAATTGTTATTACGCAATCACGAATTGTGGTTGCAGCATCCGGAAATCCTGCATCACTATCAACAGCGATTCAAGCATCTGCTGATCGATGAGTTTCAGGATACCAACACGTTACAGTATGCCTGGGTGCGCTTGCTGGCGGGCAAAAGCGGCGCGGTGTTTGCGGTCGGCGATGACGATCAATCGATTTACGGCTGGCGTGGCGCGCGCGTGGAAAACATCACGCAGTTCAGTCGTGACTTTGCCAATGTCAGTGTGTTTCGTCTGGAACAAAATTATCGATCCACCGCAACAATCTTGAATGCCGCCAATGCGCTGATCGCCAATAACACCGGTCGCATGGGCAAGAATTTGTGGACGGCCGGCAAGGAGGGCGAACCGATCACCATGTATTCGGCGTTTAATGAACTGGACGAAGCGCAATTCATCATTGATCGTATCAGCGAGTGGGTTGAGACCGGCGGGTCGCGTAGCGACTGTGCGCTGTTATATCGTTCCAATGCGCAATCGCGCGTGTTGGAAGAAATTTTAATCCGCACTGGTATGCCGTATCGCGTCTATGGTGGTCTGCGCTTTTTTGAACGCCAGGAAATTAAGGATGCACTGGCGTATTTACGGATGTTGTCGCACCCTGATGATGATGCCGCGTTCGAGCGCATTATCAACACGCCACCACGTGGTATTGGCACCCGTACTGTTGATGCCGTGCGTGAGGCTGCGCGTGGCAGCGGGGTCTCGATGTGGCAAGCGCTGCATCATTTGATTGAACACAAGGAAGTTGCCGCCCGTGCCGTGGAGTCGTTACGCCAATTTGCCAATCTGGCCGCCAAGATGCGCCAGGCGATTGCGGAGTTACCCTTACACGAACAGATTGAGCATGTGATTCATGACAGTGGTCTGATTGCCCATTATCAAAAAGAAAAAGGTGAACGTGGCGCAGGGCGAGTAGAGAACCTGGAGGAATTGATCAACGCCGGTCGTACCTTTGTGGACGAACCCGAACTCACTGACGAAGTGGACACGGCGACCGATCCACTCGCGGCATTTTTATCCCATGCGGCACTGGAAGCCGGTGAACGGCAGGGCAACGAATGGGAAGATTGCGTGCAATTGATGACGCTGCATTCGGCCAAGGGCCTGGAATTCAAACAGGTATTCCTGTGTGGTCTGGAAGAAGGCTTGTTTCCGCATAAACTGTCGTCAAACGATCCGGATAAACTCGAAGAGGAACGGCGGCTGTGTTACGTCGGCATGACCCGCGCACGTGAGAATCTCACGCTAAGTCATGCCGAGAAACGCCGTTTGTATGGCGAAGAAACCTTTGCACGGCCGTCGCGGTTTATTCGGGAAATCCCCACCGAATTTTTACAGGAAGTACGTCTGGGTGGTAGCGTCAGTATTCCGGTGACATCGCAGCATGCTGCGGTGTCGGTACCGAAAGAGTCAGGCATGCATTTGGGTCAACGGGTGCTACATGCCAAATTTGGTGAAGGGGTGGTATTAAATTACGAAGGTGAAGGTCGCCACGCGCGCGTACAGGTGAACTTTGCGCAGGCCGGGAGCAAGTGGCTGGTAATGGAGTACGCGAATTTAAAACAACTGTAAATTCAGCGTCGGTGTCTTATGCCAACAGCGAGTGGCTCACGGTTTGTTGGTGATCCAGACTGATCAATAGATTATGGCGTGGTTTGCCAAGGTAGTGGCCCTGGGCATAATCCACCCCGATCTCGCGCAGCACTTGCAGCGTACGATGATCTTCCACAAATTCCGCAATCGTGGTTTTACCCAGTGCATGGGCGATCTGGTTGATCGATTGCACCATGGTTTGATCGATCTTCGCCATCGCGATGCCTTGCACGAACGAACCGTCGATTTTCAGTGTATCGACTGGCAAGTGTTTTAAATACGTGAAGGAGCAGAAGCCGGTACCAAAATCATCCAGCGCAATGCTGCAGCCGATGTCTTTGAGTTTGCCGATAAACTTACGCGCTGATTGTAAATTGGCAACGGCCGCGGTTTCGGTGATTTCAAATGTTAATGCCGTCGGATTCAGGCGAGTTTCATTCAAGATACCCTGAATTACATCGAGAATGGAGGGATCATCGAATACCCGTCCGGACAGATTAATCGAGAAGCGCGTAGCGAGATTGGCTTGATGCAGATCCGCCAGTGATTGCATCGCACGGGTCACTGCCCAGCGATCCAGGCGATGGACCAGTCCAAAGCGTTCGGCGGCGGGAATGAAACCACCCGGCATGATCGACTTGCCGTCGGTGGTGGGCAGACGCAGCAATACTTCGTAACCATGTACCTCGCCGCCTTGTACCGTGAAGATCGGTTGATACATCAATTCAAACCGGTCGTTATCGATGGCGTCGCGCACGCGCGCAATCCAGCCGATGTCTTCAGCCATCGCGGTTTGCTGGTTGTCGGCCGGGCTGTATAAATGGGCGCGGTTACGTCCCTGCATCTTGGCGATATTACAGGCCATGTCGGCTTGCGCCAGCGCGGCTTCGGCCGATTCGGTCTGGCTGTCGATGATGGTGGCACCCATACTGCAGGTGACATTAAATGTCTGACCGGCTTCGATGAAACGATAGCGTTCAAATATTTTGCGAATATTTTCCAGGGCGGACGTGACGTGTTGTTGCTCGATGTTATACAACAGCACGGTAAATTCATCACCGCCAAAACGCGCGACCAGATCACCTTCGCGAATATTGGTTGTCAGCAACTCGGTGCATTCCGTCAGCAGTCGATCGCCAGCGGCATGACCCACGGTATCGTTGACGTATTTGAATTGATCCAGATCCAGATAGACCAGCGCGCATTCATCGGCGCTACGTGCCACGCGCGAAATGACGCGATCCAGTTCACGCTGGAAGTAACTACGGTTATACAAGCCGGTGAGCGTATCGTGCTGGGCCTGATAAGTCAGTTCACGTTCAAATTGTTTTTGCTCGGTGATATCACGAGCCGTACCGGTGATGCTGATGACATCGCCCGACTCATCCAGCATGGGTCGCGCATTGAAACTCAGATAACGTTCGTTACCCTGGCGATCCAGATGCACGGTTTCAAATTGGACGAGTTCTTTGCCAGCCAGCAGGCGTGAGAATGCCGCGGCATCGCGTTCAGCCGATTCGGGTGCCTGAAACTCGGCAAAGCCGCGTTGCAACATTTCTTCCGGGGTGTAGCCGTAAATGGCAATCACAGCATTGTTCAGATAAGTCCATTGACCCTCACGGTTCATACTCCAAACCAGGTCATGCGCGGTTTCGACCAGATTGCGATAACGCGACTCGGCTTCCAGCAGTAATTGTTCGGAAGCCTTGCGTTCGGAAATATCGGCGACCAGCAAACTATAGAAAAGGGTATCGTCGCGTTGCATGCGACTGACGCGCACCGCCATCGGGATGGATGCGCCGTTACGGTGCCGGCCAAAACATTCGTGCGAGGTAACGTGGACTTCGTTGACATAACTATCAACATCCAGCGTCGGTAACAACCAGCGCAGTGGTTTACCGCGGATTTCCTGTGCGGAGAAGCCAAAGAGTTTTTCTGCAGCAGGATTGAAGGTATCGATAAATTGATCAGCATCGAGCACGATGATGCCTTCAGCGGCATTGTCGACAATCGCGCTGACATGGGCTTCCTGATCGACCAGACGCCGGAACAGCCGTCCCAGCATTTGCACCAGGTAACCGATTTCATCGAGCGAGTGAGGACGCAGTTGCTGAGCCAGCTGCTGGTAACTGGAGGCACCACTGCTGTTGATAACCCGCTGCACCGGTAACAAGGCCTGATGCAGACTGCGAATCGAAATCGACGTGATCAGCACGGACAAGGTCGCCAGTAATGCCCACGCGACTAAAATCTCATCTGTCAGAGCACCGGTGCGCCAGACGTAATACTTGAGCAGCATGGCGGTGGTAAGGATAGGCAGATACGCGCCGATAAAACGCATTTTGGTTTTCAGACTGACCTGGATTACCGGCAGACCAATATAGCGATTGAATTGACCCAAACTCGATAAAGACAACAAGTAGCCCGGCATACCGACCAATACCGCTACGATTAATTGTAATAACATGAAATTAAGTAATGGTGCGACTTGCAGTTCAGTATCTGCAGGGGTCAATCCCCAAAAATGCAATGGCGGCACGCAGATGACATAGCCAAGATAGGGCAACCAGTAGTGCCGGGAAAATCGCAGCAGGTGATGATTGAGCGTCTCTGGTAGAGGATTACCGTAGCCATGCTCCTGTTGCCAGTGCAGCAATGGCTGCACGAAGCGGTGTGAGAGGATGGCGACAATGCCAGCGAATAGTGCACAAACCAGCAGTAGCACCGCGCCAGTTGGGCGCAGCAGCAATGCAGGAATATCAACCAAGCCGAAAAAACCAGCAATGCTGTATCCGAAGAGAGGGGTGACAACAAAGCTTAGTGTTGCAATGACAGCCAGTCGTCGCTGAATCCGTAGTAAAACCTGTTCCATTTCGCCTTTGATCTATGATTTAGTTATTGTTTTATCAGGTGCGGGTTTCGAATTCGTGTGACCGGCGACAAAAGCCGGATGGTGGCACTGCCCGCGATGGATTTGATGATGGCAGAATAAACTCGGTGTTTCCACGTAATGAAAAAAAAAATCCGGAAAAAAATATTTGGGTTAGTTACTGGGCAAAGTTCAAGTCAAGACTCAAATCATGAACCCCAACGACTTGATTGTTAGATTATTTTTGAAAGTCCATATTCAGATATGGAAAAAATCTGACCAATATGGTGCACTTGACAAGCAGGACAAAATAACGAAGGAGGCATGGAGATGAAGCGTAGAGATTTTTTAACCAAAGCATCGGTAGGCGGCTTGATAGCGAGTAGCGCACTTACCACAGCGAACGCAGCTGACAGTAAAAAAACAATTCACTGGAAAATGGTCACCACCTGGCCGAAAAATTTTCCGGGTCTGGGTACAGGTGCCAACACCGTCGCCAGATTAATCAATGAAATGAGCGGTGGTCGCATCGAAGTGAAAGTCTATGGCGACAAGGAGTTGGTGCCCGCATTGGAGATCTTCGATACCGTCTCCAAAGGTGATGCGCAAATGGGTCATGGCGCGGCATATTATTGGAAGGGCAAGAATCCGGCCTTTCAATTTTTCTCGGCGGTGCCGTTTGGTTTGAACGCGCAGGAGATGAACAGCTGGTTATATTATGGTGGCGGTATGGAATTGTGGGCTGCTGCGTATGCGCCATTCAATTTGATTCCGGCCGCCGCGGGCAATACCGGCGTACAGATGGGTGGCTGGTTTAATAAAGAGATCAATTCGCTGGCGGATCTCAAAGGCCTGAAGATGCGCATCCCGGGATTGGGTGGCGAGGTGCTGGAACGCGCCGGTGGTACGCCGGTGAATATCGCTGGTAGTGAACTTTACACCGCATTGCAATCCGGCAATATCGATGCGACCGAATGGGTCGGTCCTTACAACGATCTGGCGTTTGGTTTCTACAAAATCGCCAAGTATTACTACTATCCAGGCTGGCATGAACCCGGCACGACACTGGAAGCGATCATCAATAAGAAAGCTTTCGAAGCCTTACCGAAGGATTTGCAAAGCATTGTACTCAATGCCTGCAAGGTGGCCAATCAGGACATGCTGGCGGAATACACGGC
>JAHECZ010000034.1 GCA_024641475.1 Gammaproteobacteria bacterium | reverse complement strand
GTCATTTATGGTTCGACCATCATTTTGTCCATTCCGGAATCGTGCCTTGAGTCCTGAGGCCAAACTTGAGCGGCGTGCCGCGATTTTAGCGGCAGCCGACGGCTTGGTGCAGCGTCATGGACGCGCGGCGATTTCGGTGGCGGAGGTGGCCAAACGTGCCGGCGTTGCCAAAGGCACGGTCTATTTGTATTTCAAAACCAAAGAAGAAATCTTTTTAGGTTTGCATGAGCTCTGGCTCAATCGCAAACTGGACGTATTTGAACAGTTGCTGAAGGACGTCAACCAGCCATTGAATGGGGCAATGATCGGTGAAGCGATGGCGAACGTCATGGTGACAGAACCTCACAGCCTGATTATTGCCTCGACGTGTCATAGCGTAATGGAGACACATATCGAACTGGCTGCTGCGTATGATTTCAAACTAAAACTCGCGCAACGACTTGCCGAGCTGGGACAACTGATCGAAAAACGTTTTGCGCACTTGATCCCGGGTACTGGTGCGCGTCTGTTGATCCGTGCATATGCCACTACGTTGGGGCTATGGCAGTTGATGGACACCAGTTCGCGCTGGCGCAAGATTGAAATGGCCAGTGGCCTGGAAGTTTTTAAAGCCGATTTTGGCGGGGAACTGCAAGCGGCGTTGGTCTCTTTATGGCGTGGCGCCCTGGACATATCTGCAAGGACATCGATATGAATAAACTTCTGATTATCTTGTGTTTGGGCGTAACTATCAGTGCCTGCAATCGGACCGATGCGAAGCTCAGTGACGTGCGTGCGGTTAAAACAGTTACGGCCGTATCTGCCGATGCCGGTATGGTGATGGCATTTGCTGCGGAAATCCAGCCGCGTTTCAGCAGTGAACTGGCGTTTCGTGTGAGCGGTAAATTATTGTCACGGGAGATCAATCTGGGGAATCACGTCAAACGCGGTCAGGTGCTGGCACGGCTGGATCCGGCGGATTTGAAACTCTCTGCTGCCGCATCGCAGGCGCAGGTAGCTTCCGTGGAGGCAGATTATCAGTTTGCAAAATCCGAACTGGAACGCTACCAGCAATTACTGGCACAACACTTTGTCAGTGCCACGGCATTTGAAGTGAAAAAGAATGCCTATGAAGCCGCCTTGGCCAAGCTCAATGCGGCTAAAGCGCAAGCGGCGGTAAGTGAGAATCAGGCTAACTATGCAACATTGGTTGCTGATTATGATGGGGTAATCACCGCGATCAATGCAGACCCGGGTCAGGTAGTTGCAGCAGGGCAGGCGATCATCAAGTTGGCGCGCAGCGAAGCACTGGATGCGGTGGTGAATGTTGCGGAGAGTCAGATCCAGATGGTGCGGAGTACCAAACGTGTACAGATTAGTTTATGGGCGCAGCCAGATAAAATTTATAGCGGCCATATTCGTGATATCGCCGGTGCGGCAGATGTGGCTTCACGCACTTATGTGGTCAATATCCAGATTGATAAACCGGATACGGCGGTGAAACTGGGCATGACCGCCAGTGTCATTATGTACGGATCAGATCAGGTCAGCAGTAATGCCATATTATTGCCATTAACGGCGGTATTACAACAGCAACAGCAGCCCATCGTCTTTGTTGTGAATGCGGATAATCATATCCAGCAGCGTCCGGTGGTGGTCGCGCAATACCGTGAACAGGCTGTGGTGATCGCCTCCGGTATTCAGCCGGGCGAACGGGTAGTCGCCGTTGGTGTGCATAAATTACGCGATGGTGAACCGGTGATACCAATCGCCGAAGGCAGCTTGTTTGCCAATGACAGTAAAGCCGGCGCGCCGGTTGCTGAATAAAGATTTGTCATGCTGACACGCTTTAATCTCTCGGAGTGGGCATTACAGCACCGTGGCATCGTCTTGTATTTTATGGTGACGGTGCTGATATTAGGCGCATGGTCTTATTCCCGCCTGGGACAGTCCGAAGATCCACCCTTTACCTTCAAATTAATGCTGCTGCGTACCGAGTGGCCCGGTGCCAGTGCGCGCGAAGTCGAACAGAAAGTCACAGAAAGGATCGAGCGCAAACTGCAGGAGCTGGAGGGACTGGAAACAGTACGCAGTTTCTCCCGTCCGGGTGAGTCAACGATCTTTGTCATTATCGATGGCGCCATACCCGCAAGCCGTGTCCCGGAACTGTTTTATCAGGTACGGAAAAAAGTGGGCGATATCCATAATCAATTACCTGAGGGCATACACGGTCCATTTTTCAATGATGAATTTGGCGATACGTTCGGTAATGTCTATGCGCTGTATGGCGATGACTTCACGCCGGCACAACTCAAGGACTATGCAGACGAGATTCGGCGTCGTTTGTTACGTGTCGCAGATGTCGGCAAGGTCGATATCATTGGTGAGCAGGAAGAAAAAATCTGGATCGAGGCTTCGACAATCAAGCTGGCGACACTGGCAATTGATATGCCGACCTTAATCAATGCGCTGAAAAAACAAAACGCCGTTGCCGCCGCGGGTTATTTTGAAACACCCAGTGATCGGATTTATTTGCGGGTTGATGGGGGCTTTAAATCGGTTGAAGATATTCGTGATCTGAATGTGCGCATCAATGGTCATATTATTCGCATTGGTGACGTGGGAACAGTCAGGCGGGGTTACACGGATCCTGCTGCACCGCATCTGCGTTACATGGGACACGACGCGATTGGTTTGGGTGTTTCGATGCGTGCCGGCGGCGATATTATCGCGTTGGGACATAAACTCGACACCGAGATCAGGCAGGTGGTGAAACAATTACCCGTGGGTCTGGAGCTGGCACATGTAAATGATCAGCCGCGTGCTGTACGTGCGTCGGTTTCTGTCTTCACTCAATCCGTTGCCGAAGCAGTCATTATTGTTTTAGCGGTGAGTTTTTTTAGTCTGGGCTTTCGTACCGGATTAGTCGTCGCTATTTCAATTCCGCTGGTATTGGCAGCGACGTTTGCCTTTATGTATTTATTTGGCGTGGGCCTGCACAAAATTTCACTGGGGTCGCTGATTCTCGCGCTGGGATTATTGGTCGATGATGCCATCATTGCGGTGGAAATGATGACGGTGAAAATGGAGCAGGGTATGGAACGCGCCAAAGCCGCCAGTTTTGCCTATATCAGCACGGCATTCCCGATGCTCAGTGGCACATTGGTTACCGCAGCAGGATTTTTACCAATCGCCACGGCACAATCCACCACGGGTGAATATACGCGTTCGATCTTTCAGGTCGTGACCATCGCATTACTGGTGTCGTGGGTAGCGGCGGTGGTCGTGATTCCCTATCTGGGCTATCAGTTATTACCCGATCACCATGCTGCTGCACAGCCAACGCTGCAACGTTCTCGCTGGTGGGGCAGGCTGCTGCATTTTAATGTCTGGATTCAGGAACGTACCCAGATGTTCTATCAACACTTTCGCCAGGTTGTGGAATGGTGTGTCCTGCAACGCCGGACGGTATTGATTGTCACGCTACTGATATTTGTTATCGCGCTGGTCGGGTTTAAATTTGTACCGCAACAATTTTTTCCGGACTCGACGCGACTGGAATTGCTGGTGGACATGAAACTTCCCGAGGGTGCATCACTGACAGCAACTCAACAACAAGTGCAACTGATGGAAAAATTACTCGATACGCATAGCGCTGAAATCGAGAATTACGTCAGTTACGTGGGCACCGGTAGTCCACGATTCTATTT
Source organism: Gammaproteobacteria bacterium (assembly GCA_024641475.1). Lineage (GTDB taxonomy): Bacteria > Pseudomonadota > Gammaproteobacteria > UBA6429 > Thiohalophilaceae > JACQBC01. The sequence goes on along the minus strand of JAHECZ010000034.1, from coordinate 24,239 downwards.
GCCGTTGGATCAACAAATGCCGACGCCATCGTTTGCCCAATTTGTCATTACGACTCATGATGTCAAGGCGCGTGAGGAATTACGCAGTAGCTTGATTGGTGCATTTGCCGCCGAACAATTTCCGGCGGTGCGCGGACGTGTGTTGCGTCTGGAAAACGGACCACCGGTTGGCTATCCCGTGCAGTTTCGTGTTTCCGGCGAGAACCTGACTACTTTACGGCGTATTGCCAATCAAGTGGCGGTTGTCATGCGTGCCAACCCGCACACGAATAATGTGCAGCTCGACTGGAATGAACAATCCAAAATCATTCGTCTGGAGATTGATCAGGCGAAAGCGCGTGCGCTGGGTGTGTCATCGCAGGAGCTTGCCCAGTTTTTAAATACTGCACTCAACGGCCAGGGCGCAACCTATTATCGTGAAAAAGATAAATTAATTGAAGTTATGTTGCGTGGTGCTACCGAAGAACGTGGGCATCTGGCATTACTGGAAAATTTGTCAGTACCAACCGCAACGGGCAAGCGTGTGCCGTTGGCGCAGGTTGTCAAATTTCATTATGAATTTGAAGAAGGTATCATCTGGCGACGCGATCGGTTGCCAACGATTACGGTGCGTGCGGATATCTACGGTGACATCCAGGCACCGGTAGTCAGTAACGAGATCGAGGCCAAACTGACAGAGATAGCGGCAAACCTGCCCAATGGATATCTGATACAAACCGGCGGTGCGGTAGAAGAAAGCGCCAAGGGATCAAAATCGATTGTCGCTGGCATGCCGCTGTTTGTACTGGTTGTGCTGACCGTGCTTATTTTCCAACTGCGTAGTTTTCAACGTGTACTGTTGGTGGTGTTGACAGCGCCACTGGGGATGATTGGCGTGACAGTATTTTTATTGCTGTTCAATAAACCGTTTGGCTTTGTCGCGATGCTCGGAACCATCGCCTTGTTCGGCATGATCATGCGTAATTCGGTGATTCTGATCGATCAAATCGAACAGGACATACGCCACGGTGAATCCCGCTGGAATGCCATCGTCGGTGCCACCGTGCGGCGTTTCCGACCAATTGTATTAACCGCCATGGCAGCTATCCTCGCGATGATCCCATTAACCCGCAGCGCCTTCTTCGGGCCGATGGCGGTGGCGATCATGGGCGGCTTGTTTATCGCTACCGTGTTGACGTTGTTATATTTGCCAGCGTTGTATGCCGCGTGGTTTCGGGTACGCAAAGATGAGGCACAGGAGAGCAGAAAATAATAAATAAAGGCCAGCTTGAGCCGGCCTTTTTAACATGTAGTTTTAATTGTAGCGGCTGCTATCTCGCCAGCCGGACTTCTGTATAACCGCGCAAGTACACCGCAAATTCCTGCAACACGGCGATACCGGTTTGTTCCGCATCGGTGCACCATTGTTGCATGCGTACTAAACGCTGGGTTTGGTGTTGGCGGGAATTCTGCCAAAGTTCTTTCAGCTGCTGTTTGAAATGGTAAACCGTAGCGAGTGTCTGGCTGCGCTCTACAGCCTGTTTGATAGTTGCCAGGGTCATTATGTCCTGCGGGATATCTTCACGCATCATTAATTTACGGGCACGACGAAACAGCGATTGATAATACTCATTGGCGCGCTGACACTCCTGCTGTATCACCGGGCCGATCACTTTACGACCGTAAACTTTGATAATGTGGAAACGGTGGCGTGCCATGGCACGCACGGTATCCATATCAATGAGATGCTTGTTAGCATCACTGTGTACCTTGGGAGCAATTTTTTTGATTTTGGCTAAGCGCAGCAAGTTTAGTGTCCGGATATACAGCCAGCCGAGATCGAGCTCCCACCATTTATTGGAGAGTTTGGCCGAAGATGGATAGGCGTGATGGTTGTTATGCAACTCTTCGCCTCCAATGAGCAGGCCCCAGGGGGAAATATTACGGGAGGCATCGGGTGTTTCAAAGTTGCGATAACCAAAATAGTGGCCGATGCCATTAACCACCCCGGCTGCCCAGAATGGAATCCATAAAACCTGCACGGCGAAAACAATCAGACCGAACACACCAAAGCCGAGTATATCGAGTAACAACATCAGGCTGATTCCCGCCATGGGAAAACGACTATACAGATTGCGTTCCAACCAATCATCCGGGGTGCCATTGCCATATTTGTCGAGAGTTTCCTGCTTACAGGCTTCTGCGCGGTAGAGAAAATAACCTTCGAGCATTAATTTTTTCAAGCCGAGGACTTGCGGGCTGTGCGGATCTTCTGCTGTCTCGCATTTGGCATGATGTTTACGATGAATCGCCACCCATTCTTTGGTGACAGTACCGGTGGTCAACCAGATCCAAAAGCGGAAGAAGTGGCTGGCAATTGGATGTAAGGTAAGGGAATGGTGTGATTGGTGCCGATGTAAAAATATGGTGACACTGGCGATAGTAATATGAGTTAGTGCCAGGGCAATGAGGGTAATACCCAACCCGGAAAAATCTAACAAGCCGTTCAGAAATAAATTCATGGATTCTCTCAATGCAGGCCGACGTGGTTTTGACGAATTTCAGTATGAACTGTATTCATGCACAAGCGATGCCACACGCCAGTATGGCATCGCGGGCAATTTACGCTGTTAGGTGCTGACAGTGACTTTCACTGCCTGTTTGCCTTTCGGGCCATTTTCAGTTTCGAACTGGACTGCCTGGCCTTCTGCCAGGGTGCGAAATCCGCCACTGAGAATTGCGGAATGATGCACAAATACATCATTGCTGCCATCACTGGGCGTGATAAAGCCAAAACCTTTGGATTCGTTAAACCACTTTACTGTACCGCTTGCCATAGATAACTACCTCATTTAATTAAAGAAAAGATCACAGATCATGCGAGGTATTTATCAAGGAAGACACTTTGCAGGCTTTCTGAAAGACCAGGATGAGATGTAACTCATTGTTGCTCAATGTATAGACTCATGAATCAACCTGTACAGTATGTATAGCCACAGCGATCAATATCAAGGGTTAATTGGTAAAAGTGTATCAAGTCAAAGTTTCGCGCTGGGCACAGGCAGGGGCGGTATGGTCATAACACGAAAGACTACGAGGAGTGGATTATGGTCCGAGCTACTGACTGCCAGCGCGTGGTGTGTCTGTGCTTCGAGTCCGTGATAATAGATATGATCGATGGTGTGGCCGAACACCTGAGTCGTGTTATCAGGTTGCGTGGGCAGCGCGACAAGGTGTAAGTGTGTGACCATTGCCTGCACGACGGCGGCACGAGCATCGCTCCAGTCATTAAAATCACCCGCCAGGATCAGTGGTCCATCGTGCCGCGCCAGAATTGTCTGTAACGAGCTGATTTGCTTGGCATAGGCTTCGATGCCAAGACTGAAATTGATAGCATGAATATTTGCCACCAGCAGCGGATTGGTTGTACCGGCAATCCGGTAAGTTTGTACCAGCGCTGTCTTCGGTGTGCGAATCAGCGGTTCCGTACTGCGTAATCCGCAACTACTCAGGGGGCTGACGCGCGAGGCAGTTAATACCCCGGTTTCATGGTCTCCATATGTAAAAGCCTGATTGAGGGTCCAAAGCAGGTGGTGTTTATCCAGGCTCGATTGCAGGGTGTCGCTGAGCAGGGCTTCTTGCAACAGGATGAGATCCTGACCCTGCAGTAGCGTATGGAAATCCTGCTGCCAATTGGCACGTTGGCCTTTATAGACATTCCAATCGAGCAAGGCGATATGGTGTGGATTAAGTGCAGCAGTCGTCTGACTTGCGGGGTGGGTCGCTACTGGAGGTTGGGTACAATCGGCATTGCGGGTTATTTTTATTGCATCGGCAGAAGAACTGACCAGTTGCAAATTGGACGGTATAATGGCGCAACTTGCCAGGGCGCCAAACAGCAATAACCCGAGAGTTGTAGCGAGGGAATCGCGCATAGGTAAACTGTTTAAGCGCATTTATTGAGTATAATGGGGTGTGGCCAGATTATGTAAATGGGGATAGCTGCTATAAAGATCAATGGCAGGTCTCAACCAGGACTGGCATCAATTAACCAGCATAATAAAGAAGAGCAATGAAAAAATATACGCGCAGTGATCTGGAACAACTCGATTTTCATCCGGGTAAACTCAAACGCTTTATCAGAAAGGCGCAGTGGCTATTTAATGTGTATTTGCCCAAGCGGCATGATGCTACCGTGTTAACACGTAACGGCTTGTTGACGTTTGATAGCAAGGATAAAAAGACCGGCAGGATATTGCATGTCTATCGGAATCATGAATTTGATGACATGCTGGCCATTGTGCAACATCTGCGAAATAAAGGTGCCCTGTCTGCAAACTGTGACGGGACAGTCGTGGATGTCGGTGGCTACATTGGTATGTCGTCGACTACTTTTTTGCTGGAAAAAATCTTTGATAAATCGCTGGCTTTTGAACCCTCGCCAATCAATTTCCGTCTGTTGCAAAAAAACATCATTGATAATGACGTGCAGGCATCGTTGCTGGCGTTTAACACGGCATTATCCGATCAGAACGGCACGATTAATTTTGAGCTCAGTGAAGATAATTATGGCGATAATCGGGTGCGTAATGACTCGCTGGAAGGTAAAGGCCATTTTGGGGAAGAGCATCGCCAGGTGATTGCAGTGCCAGCACGTCGTTTCGATGATTTTCTTAATGAACATACCGAAATCGATCCAAATGATATCCGCTTAATCTGGATGGATGTGCAGGGACATGAGGCCAAGTTTCTGGCTGGTGCCAGGCAGTTTTTGTTGGCACACCCGCAGGTACCGGTCATGATGGAATTCTGGCCTTATGCAATAGCGCGTTCCGGAGTATCGCGTCAACAATTTCTGGACCTTATTGCCAGCCTGAATCGGAAATTTTACGGCTATCACGGTAACGGTAAATTTACCGAATTCAGCGGAGATGCTATTGGCGATTTTTATGATAAAAATCTCGATCCGGATGGTGGTGCGCAAGCGATGCTGGCTAATTTCTGATTTTTGCACATCGATATTTGATGTGTCTGCTGGCTGGCATAGTAGTGTGTAATTTCAGCCTGTTGAAAAATCAGAAGCATTTGTCAATTTTTCCGGTAATCTTTGGCTTGATCAGTTCATCGAGAAAATTGCTCACCGCCCTGATCATCGAATCTTCCCGTTCAACAAAAAAATGACCGGCCGCGGGCACCAGTTTTTGTTGTGAATCAGCATTGGTCAACGATGCCTTGCGTCGTGTAACCGAATTCAGTACATGCGGTAAATCATCTTCACCATACAGATCCAGAATTGGTGCCTTGATGCCGGCAAAGGTGTCGCCCTGGGTCAGGCTCAATGCCACCCATGCAGTGACATCGGGAGGGTTGGTAATCATATAGGTGCGGCTCATTCGTGAACCGTTGCTATGCGAAACAATGGCGATGCGTTGATATCCTTTGCTCTTAAGGTAAGCAACCGCGAGCTGTAAACGCTCTGCGGCATCTGGAAATAATGTGGGGTAGGCTTCAAAACCAATATCGGCGGCGTAGACGGGCATTTGAATCGATAAAGTTGTGTAACCGGCATCAACCAGTTTTTGTCGCAGTGTACCTATCATGCCTGCGTCGGGATTTAAACCCATACCATGCGCTATCACGAGTCCCATTTTTGGATTACTTGCCACCGCATAGATGCCAAGAAATTTATGATGGTTCTGTTGTTCAAGATAGATCGGATCGCCGACCAGTATACCCGGGGTGATTTCATCAGCCCAACGCTGTTCGCGGTCATAATCACCAGCGGCAAATACGGTGCCGATGGTGAGTAACATAGTCAGTATTGCTATTGGCAGGTCGATGTATTTGTAAGCTGCGCGCATTGGCTGGTACCTCAAAACGGATGGAATATGCTGCATACAGTGCACTGTTTGACAGTAGAGCAATAGGCAAGGTCTCGTGGAGATGTCGGTTTGTTAACGCAGCAGTAACTGTGCATTTACACAGCGAACCTGCCATAAAATACGTTAGAATCAAGTCTGTTGTTTACCGTGGCCCTTCATGAAACTGCCATTCCATTACCAGTTTATACTGGCACCACTGCTCATCGTCGTTATGCTTGCCGGTTTGGTGGCCTACACCTTAATTGAGTTGGGAAATATAAATGAGGCTAATGAAGTTACGCGCCAATGGGAGCTGGTGTTGGATCGCAGTCAAGCCGCTTTAGCCGATATAGGCCGGGTGAATCAAATTATTCATGATTTAGATTCAAGTCTGCGGTTACAACAAGACGATAATTTTTTTGATTATTTGGAGCAGACACGTATCCTCGCCGGCGATTTGGTTGATCCGTATCTGCTCAACCAGGTGACACCAGAACTACGGCAACAGTTGATTCATGGGGCGAACCTGTTAAATACGCCTGAAAAAATCAGTACGCAGAAACTGGGCAGGACCCTGGATGGGATACGGCCAGCTTTGGAGCAACAGCAGAAACTCTTTGCCGCACAGCGGCGTACATCCTATATCGATTTTCATCGAAAACTACTGGTGATCATTGGCCGTCTGAGCACGGTATTACTCACGGTGCTACTGTTGTGTATTTCGTTAGCCGTTGGTCTGGGATTGTGGGGATTATATGTATTACGGCGCCGGCTCAAACGGATGAACGAAAACACGCAAGCCACCTGTGTCGAGGACATCAATACAACAGTAATTCCAATAAAACCTCGCGATGAGCTGGATCAGCTGGAGATCAGTCTTGCCAATATGACCAGACGGTTATTGCATGTGGTCAGTGTGGAGCATGTGTTGCGCGGGGTAGAAAATGAACGTCGTCGTATTGCCATGGATATGCACGATGGCGTGCTCGCCGATCTTACCGTCATTAACCGTAAACTCGATAATATCCAGAATGGCTCAGTGGGAACGGCAGCAATTTGCGAAGTCAGGGCCGAGGTGGATGATATCATTCGAAATCTGCGTCGTACGATAGATGATCTGCATCCACAGGTGCTGGAGATTCTTGGGTTGGAACCAGCCTTGCGATCGTTATTGGATCGTTACAGTGCGGTGGCAGGATTTCCAAATTGTCATTTCGAATTTGACTCAACAATTGAGGCCATCATTCCTCTACACACTAAACTGAGCCTGTTCCGTATCATTTCTGAAGCGGTTAATAATGTTGTTAAGCATGCCCGTTGTGATCGCCTGGAAATCAGTTTACGTCTGGTTAAACAACAACTGATTGTCAACGTGGAGGATAATGGCGTGGGTATGGTAGCAACACCCAATGCCAGTGGGCATGGCTGTGCAAATATGACGGAACGTGCGCAATTGCTCGGTGCCACGGTGAAGTGGCGTGCAGCTCGCTTTGCGAGTGGTGCCTGTTTTGAATTAATTCTGCCATTGCCACTTGCTGTATGAAGACATTGGTCATCAGTGATGATAATCCGCGCGATCGTAGTTTCCTGGTCGAGGTACTAAGTCTATATACTCCGGTGGTTACGGCTAATGCCCAGGAAGCGCTGGCAGCCTGCCAGGAATTGGCCGAACCGTGGCTGGTTACCGACATTCAAATGCCCGGTGGCAATGGAATCGAACTGGCGAAGCAACTTTGGACAAGACAGCCTGCCACACGCGTACTATTTTGGTCGCAACATAGCGATGAAACTTATGTGCGGGCGCTGGCGAAATTCATCCCGGCCGAAACGGTGTATGGTTATATTTTAAAGAATAATCCTGCCGAGATACTCTTGCGTGCTGCTCATGCGGTATTTTCAGAATGTCAGTGTTGGCTTGATCCCCAGGTGCGTCGTGTTCAGGCCAGAAGTCAATGTAAGAGTGATGCGATATCCGATGCGGAATATGATGTGCTCATTGATATTGCCCTGGGATTGACCGACAACACGATCGCCGAAAGGCGTTATTTGTCACGGCGTGGCGTGCAGAATCGGTTGCAATCGCTTTATGGCAAGCTTGGTGCCAGTACCGAGTTGAATATCGGTTCGACAGACAGCGAGCGTGTGAATGTTCGTTCCCGCGCGGTGGCACTGGCATTGCAGCGTGGTTTGATTAATTCCTTTGAATTGGAACAAGAGGAGCAACTGCTTAAGGCCTGGTTTGCCGAATTAAAATAACAGGAATGTCACAAATATATTATTGAATGCGTGCTTGACGCGGCGGAACTAACTGCAGCAATATTGGATTCCGTAGAGCCGCAATGGAGTCCATATGTCACAGCTAAATATCAATGGTGGATGTCTCTGTGGTGAAATTCAATTTGAAGTGAGCGGAGACCCTAAAACTTTTTATCATTGTCATTGTAAACGCTGCCGCAAAGCGTCAGGAACAGGCCATGCGACTAATCTGCTACTCACGGATGCCACTTTGACCTGGAAAAAAGGTCAGCAACTGCTGAAATTTTATAAAGTCCCCGATGCAGAGCGATTTGGCCGACAGTTTTGCAGTAATTGTGGCAGTGCAGTGGCACGTTTCGTACCGGAATTAAATGCCGTGATGATTCCTGCTGGTTCGATGGATAGCGATGTACCTGTAAAGCCACAGGCACGGATTTTTTGGGACTCGCGTGCTGAATGGACATGTAGTGGAGATGCATTGCCAATGTTTGCAGAGTATCCGCCAAGGTAGTCAAATGTCTTCACCCAGTCGTGATTCCATCAAACGCTATCTTGTTTCACAGGATAAAAAGTTATATCCAGTCATCGCGGCGGTAAAGTACCCGGTATTTAAACGCAATCAGGACATCTACGCTGCGTTGTTACATTCCATCGTGTCACAGCAATTATCGGTAAAGGCAGCAGATACGATTCATGCGCGCGTGCTTCATTTGTTTCCTGGTAATTATCCGGAGCCGGAATTGTTGCGACGTATGTCGCTGCCGCGTTTGCGGGCTGCAGGATTATCGCGCCAGAAAGCCACCTATCTTAAAGCGATTGCCAATTTTGCACTGCAAGAAGGCATGGACTATGCCAGCCTCGCAAAATATAGCGATGAGAAAATTGTCGAGCATCTGACGCAAATCAATGGCGTAGGCAGGTGGACGGTGGAAATGTTGTTGATGTTTGCTTTTAACCGTAAGGATGTCTTTGCCGTGGATGATGTCGGAATCCAAAATGCAATGCGACGCTTGTACAAGCTTGATCAGGCGGGCCGGGAACTAAAGACCACGATGCTGACGATTGCCGAACACTGGCGTCCCTATCGCACGGTGGTATGCCGTTATCTGTGGCGCTGGAAGGCGGCAAATTATTCTGTATGACAATGTGCAACTAACCTGGCGTCAGCCTGCGCGGCCATCGATTCGCACTTTTACTAACATGGGCGCGTAGATCCACAGGAATAGACCAAAAGCGCCCATCCAGAAAAACTGCGATACAGCAATCCAAAGTTGATAGTGCTGAGGCAGCAATACAGGAAAAATCACGCGCAGCACGGCCGCAATCAATATAAGTATAAATATGTTATCGACAGCTGCCGGTGGTTGCAGAATGTTTCGACCGGTGTGGCCCAGTGTGACACGTGCCATCATCCCCAGCGTCATCAGACCTATACCGCCAACCGTAAAAGCATGTACCGCGAGCATCGGCGCTAGCCAGTTCATCTTGCTGACAGCGGTAAATCCAAAACCAAGCACCAACCAGCCATAGGCCAGGAATAAACTCCATAACAATGGTTTTTTCCAGATGCCACGGTGATGCCAATCTGTCAGACGTAACAGATGTAGTACGCACAGAATCGATGCCAACAGCGCTGCCAATTGCGGATAGGGTAGAAAGACTTCAACGACAATAAATATCAGCATGGTGACAAGGCTGGCGATATCCAGCCAGTGACGATTGAGTGGAGTGAAGCCGTTAGCAAGACCTTGCTTGATGAAAAAAGGCATGACGCGACGAGCCATGAGCAGGATCAGCGATAACAACAGATACAAACCTGCATAGATACCCCACTGCGCGCCATGGGGCAGAAAGCCGTATATACCGAGATAAAACAGGACATTGCTCAGCAACATGAGCAGCAATTTACTCAATACACCAAGCTGAATCCATTGACGTGTCTTGATGATGGGCAGCAACACGGCAACGCATAACCAGGCATCAAAAGCCAAATCCATCGTGGGCAGCAGATAGCTTGCCAGTGACGGTGGTAACAGTGGTGCAAGCCGAGCCAGACACCAGAGTGTTAGCAATCCCAATAACGCTTTGCCATGCAAGGTTTGGATATTCGTCCAGTTCTTGACAGCGGTGAGAAGAAAACCGGCAACCACTGCGAACGTGTAACCATAGATCATTTCATGTGCATGCCAGGTTATCGGTGCGAGCAGCAGCTGGTCTGGAACCGCTGTCGGGAAATGATAGAACCCAAACCATAACATCATGCTGGCAATGGCATAGCAGCCAGCGAAAAGAAAAAATGGTCGAAATCCCAATTGCAGGAAGGTTGGGGAAGAACGCTGCGGGTCGTTAATCTGAAGTATCGTATTCATGGCGGAGAGTAGAATTTATTCCCAACGAAACGCGTAGGCGCCGATGAACATAAACAAGAAAGTCTGCATTAGTAATACAATCAGATGATAAGAAATCTGAGCCAGACCGGCGCCATCGATCATGATGGCACGCGCCGCGGCGGTGACATGTGTTAATGGTAAAATTTCCGCGAGCTGCTGCATGAGTGGATTGGTGCCTTCCAGCGAGAACCATACACCGGATAAAAACATCATTGGCCAGCTTACCGCGTTCAATAATCCGCCCGCAGTTTCCTCGCTGGTCACACGTGCGGCGATAATCAGCCCCAGGCTGATCATGTTGATAGCTCCCAGGGCAAACACCAGGAATAAACTCAGGTGCGAACCATACATGGCATAACCGATGAAGAAATCCGTACCATAAAAAATAAAAATCGTTGTCGCCATAATCAGCAACAAGCGCGAAACGATTTGCGCACTGAGGTATTCGTAGGCCCGTAATGGGGTTGCCTTGAGGCGTTTTAACATACCGTTTTTGCGATAACGTACGATCACAAAGCCGACGCCAAACAAGGCGCTGTACATCATGTTCATCGACAGGATGCCAGGGATAACCCAGTCCACGTAGCGAATTTCCTTGCCGCTGACCGTTTGCTTCTGTAACGGTGTGGAGTGAACGGCCAACATCACTTTTTCCACCAGGTAGCCTTTGGGCGATTCGTTGTTGATCCAGTACCGCTTGCCATTGATATCCAGCAACATGTCCAGTTGATGCCGTTCAACTTTCACAATGGCCTTGTTTACATCGCTGACCGGAATGAATTCAATATATTTGGTTTTCAGAAAAGCTTCGTTTGAATCCGCGAGTTGTTGTGCGGGCAGGGTGACGCCGACTTTATACTGATCGGCAAAGTCACCGGTGAAGGTGAAGGCAAAGCCAGCTACAATCAGCACCGGCATGAGAATATTCCAGCTCATCGCGGATCGATCGCGAATGAATTCCTTGTTGCGGGCGCCAAGCAGTGCCAGAAAACGTTGCCAAAACATAATGTCTGCCTAGGTCCTGAGTTGTTTGCCGGTGAGTTCCAGAAACAGATCATCCAGATTGCGTGAGCGAATTTGCAGGTGGCTCAGCGAAATATCCCTGGCCAGCAATTCCTGGATGGTTTGGTTGACATCCTGGGTAGTGATCTCAATCAGTTCTTTATGCTGATGAACGGCATACGGCAACGTATCTGCATTTTTCATATCCGCTGCCGGGAGTTGCAGCACGACATCGTTGAAATGTTTTGCCAGCAATTGTTTGGGACTGCCCTGAGCGATGATTTGACCATGGTCCATGATGGCGATGTCGTCGCACAGCACATAGGCCTCGTCCATATAGTGTGTTGTTAACAAAATCGTTCTGCCTTCAGCCTTGATCGATTCAATCAAATCCCAGAAATTACGCCGCGCCTGTGGATCCAAACCGGTAGTCGGCTCGTCCAGAAAGATCATGTCAGGATTGTTTACCAGCGCGATGGCGAGCAATAAACGCTGGCGTTGGCCACCGGATAATTTGCGATTATCACGATCGAGGTATTCACCCAGGTTACACCGTGCAATCAGATTGTCGATGTCAGCGTGTTGCGGATAGAGTCGGGCAAACATCTGCAGGGTTTCGCGCACAGTGATGTAATCTTGTAATGCGGTAGATTGGAACATAATGCCGGCTTCATTACGAAATTTTTTTCCGACCGGCTCACCTTTATACAAAATCTCCCCGGCAGTGGGCGTATGGATGCCTTCGAGAATTTCCACAGTGGTGGTCTTGCCCGCACCATTGGGGCCGAGTAAACCAAAACAGGTCCCGGCAGCAAGGTTGAAACTGACGCCATTCACGGCCTGCACTTGCGGATAGTGTTTTATCAGGTTACGAACTTCAAGCAAGGGCAGACTCACATGGCCTCGAATGGTATCTATTCCGGAATTGGCAGTGGATAGTTTACCGCAATGCGGAATATTGCGATGTTCTGAAAACAGTCAATCAGATATTGGTGGGGGCAAAAAAAACCCGCGACTGGCGCGGGTTTTTATTTCGAACGGCTAGGACAAATTAGGCAACGGTCACCTGACTAGCTTGAGGTCCTTTAGGGCCGTTTTCGATTACGAATTCGACCTTCTGGCCTTCCTGCAATGTGCGGAAGCCTTCGCTCTTGATCGCGCTGAAGTGCACGAATACATCTTTGCCACCATCGGCTGGGGTGATAAAACCAAAACCTTTAGATTCATTGAACCACTTAACTGTACCAGTACTCATTTAGTAAAACCTCGTATTAAAATGTAATATTTGTGTATTGCAGGACTACCAGGATCGAAACAGGCGGAGACCAAATAGAAGGGCGACTGAACTTACCTTAACACAAGCAACGAGCGGAGTTTACCTGAGATCCGTCGGAAAATGATACTCTTTTATGACGTGGCACACGCTGAGGGGTCAGAAAATGCAAATTTGGGTCGATGCGGACGCCTGTCCCACGGTAATTAAGGCCATTTTGTACCGGGCGGCCGAGCGGGTGCAGGTGCCGATGACGTTGGTGGCCAACCAGGCGCTGCGGGTTCCTGCCTCCCGCTGCATTAAATCAGTGCAAGTGGCCTCCGGTTTTGATGTGGCGGACAGCCATATCGTCCAGCATATGCAGTCCGGTGATCTGGTCATCACTGCCGATATTCCACTGGCTTCAGAAGCCATTGCAAAAGGGGGGCATGCCCTGAATCCCAGAGGCATGTTTTATACGGCGGATAACATCAAGGAACGCCTGGTGATGCGGGATTTGATGGATCAGCTGCGGGGCAGTGGCATTCAGAGCGGTGGACCCAGCGCGTTGAGTCAGGCTGACCGGCAGGCATTTGCCAATCAGCTAGACCGGTTCTTGCAGCAGAATAAAGTCTCGCCCTCACCATGACCTGTTGCCGGTGGGAGAGAGGATTTATCCTATCCAGAATTCAGGCATGGTGTAACACGAAGGCTTTTTCCACGGTGAAATTTCCCACACCATGGTAATCCGTCATGGTCCAGCCCTGTTTCTCCAGATAATCGCTCATGTCTTTATTCATATTGGGATTACCGCAAATCATCACGCGGTCGAACGCGGGATCGGCAGCAGGCAAATTGCGCAGGGCGAATAGCTCGCCGGATTTAAACAGATCCGAGCAACGCTGATTGACTGGAAATTCCTCGCGCGTAACGGTAGGCACATAGAGAAAGCGCGCATGACTATGTGATTGCAGCTCGTCACGGTAAGCGAGTTCTTTCGTAGTGCGTACGGTGTGAATTAAAATTACATGCTGATATTGCTGATAAACTTCCGCGCTGCGAATCAAACTGATAAACGGCGCCAGTCCCGTGCCAGTTGCGAGTAAATACAGATTTCGTCCTGGTTGCACATACTTGAGCGTCAGTGAACCGGTGGTCTTGCTGTTGATCCACACACCGTCGCCTTCGCGCACCTGAGCCAACTTACTGGTGAGTGGTCCGTCGGGCACATGGATACTCAAAAACTCCAGATGTGCGGTATCGTTAGTGGATACGATGGAATAGGCGCGGGCAATTAATTTGCCTTCGGTCTTCAGGCCAATCGTCACGAATTCGCCGTTTTCAAATTGGAAATTGTCCGGACGTGTGGTGGTGAAACTGAATGTTTTATCAGACCATTGCCGAACCGATGTGACGCGTTGTTCAGAATACGGCATGCATTAATCCTCGGAGTGCATACGTTAGAAAGTATTTGAAATGCCATGCGGCATTTGGATGTGCGCAGTATAAGTCAAATTCAATGTGTAAATAATGAAATTCAGCAACATAAATTGCAAACAATAATTAAGGATAAATTAATTATAACCTCGTGCCTGCCAGGTAAATGATGTTAGTCATCACAGCGAGTGATTGCTGATATCCATGCTACATGGGTTTCCGATAGGTTTTATATATGCGGCTAACCCAGTCAAAAACAAGGCTGTCACGGTAGTGTTGTTGAAATTCTATGATCGCTTCCGGCAGAAACGGGGTGCGACCTGTCTTGCCGGATAACGGTTGAACTAATGGCGACAGTAGGGCGCATGCTGAAAGATCAGCGCGGCTGAATGTATCACCTGCTAAAAACGGCTGGTGTTGCAGGTGCTGTTCTAATTTAAGAATGGAATTCTCTACCATTTGTTTTGCTTGCGCGGCAGTTTGTGCCGTAATTTTATAACCGTAGCGGATGCGTTGACTGACCTTGGGATAGGCAATGGCATAAAACAGGCGTCCGTACCATGGGCCATTTTGTGTGAAGCGATCAATCACCGCGCGTGGATGTTCCAGCAGAAAATGATAGAAATACAGTCGTAACGGATCGCCGATTTGTTCTGCAGCAAGTTTCTCCCAGGCGTGTGCTTGTTCGCGCATCGACGCATCGAGCGGGGTTAATGGCCTGGCGGCAATCTGTTCGTCAAGAAAATCGATAATGCGATCCGAATTCTGGACATGTTTGCCGCCCATGCTCAGCACCGGTACAGTCGTGTCGTTGCATAGGTGCTTCAGTGGTTTCATGTGCAAGCCCGGCAGCAGATTTTTAATCTGGTACTGAACCCCTTTGTAGTCCAACGCCCAGCGGGCTTTTTCGCAGTAGTGCGAAATTGGAAACTGATACAACGTGGTGCTCATCGGACATCCTTCCAGACTAGTGACTTGTAAATTAAAAGTAACTATAGCCAAGTGACTTTATAAATGCAAGTGACTTGCCTATACTGTTTAAACAAAGTCGATTGTGGAGTAATTGATGACTGTTCCAAAACGTTCTCCCTGTCCGGTGGCCAGTATGCTGGACATCCTCGGTGATAAATGGACCCTGCTGGTGGTGCGCGATCTGCTGATGGGCAAGCAAACCTATAAAGCGCTGCAGGACTCCCCGGAAGGCATTCCCAGCAATATCCTGGCTGAGCGGCTCAAACGACTCGAGGCAGAGGGGATTTTGCATAAAGAACGCTATCAGGCGAACCCGGTGCGCTATCACTACCGGCTGACGGACAAGGGAAAAGAACTGAGTGACGTGATGCAGGTCATGGTCAAATGGGGTAATAAACATATCGCCGGGACCTATACGCCTGCGCAGATTAAACAATTTATCCAGCAGATCACTGGTTAACGAATAACCTCCAGGTTAAACGTGGTAAACTGCGCCAATGGATAGTTCTGCTGGGCTAGTGTGGTCAATCCTCTTCGGCGCCATCGGCACAGGATACTTTATATATGGAACGCGGCAGCGGGTTGCTGTCCCCTTTATGGTTGGTGTGGCGCTGATGATCTTCCCGTATTTCATCGCCAATGTGTATCTGATGGTCCTGGTGGGATGTGGCTTGATTGCCATCCCGTATTACCTGCGTTTTTAATTTGCGACGGCAATTGAATTGCCGACGTTTTTCTTTTTAATCATCTTCTCGATTTTATAGGTTCATACATGACGACTACTACGGTTACCCGCTTTTCCGAATTAGCGCTGAGCGCTCCAATTTTACAAGCCGTCGAAGAAGTCGGCTATGAAACGCCTTCCTCGATCCAGGCAGAAAGTATTCCCGTGTTGTTGTCAGGGCGTGATCTACTCGGCGTCGCGCAAACCGGTACCGGCAAAACAGCGGCGTTTGCGTTACCGTTATTGAGCCGCCTGAATCTCGATATCAAACAACCACAGATTTTAGTGCTGGCGCCAACGCGTGAACTGGCGATCCAGGTCGCAGAAGCCATGCAAACCTATGCGCGCCATTTACCAGGTTTCCATATCCTGCCGGTTTACGGTGGTCAAGGTATGGACTTGCAATTACGTCAGCTTAAACGCGGTGTGCATGTCGTGGTAGGAACACCCGGACGAATTCAGGACCATTTGCGTCGCGGCACACTGAAGCTCGATCAAATCAGTGCCGTGGTACTGGATGAAGCCGATGAAATGTTACGCATGGGTTTTATCGATGATGTCGAAGACATCATGCAGCACACACCCAAAGAAAAACAGGTGGCGTTATTTTCCGCCACGATGCCCGATGCGATCAAACGTGTGGCGCGCAATCATTTGCGCGAGCCGGTTGAGATTCGCATTCAATCCAAAACCACCACGGTCGCCACGATCACACAACGCTACTGGCAGGTGACCGGGGTGCATAAGCTCGATGCGCTGACACGCATTCTGGAAGTGGAAGATTTTGATGGTATGTTAATTTTCGTCCGTACCAAGAATGCGACGGTCGAATTGGCTGAGAAACTGGAAGCGCGCGGCTATTCCGCCGCCGCACTCAATGGCGACATGAATCAGCAATTGCGTGAGAAGACGGTTGATCGTCTGAAAAAAGGCACGTTAGATATTCTGGTCGGCACCGATGTGGTGGCGCGTGGTCTGGATGTGGAGCGCATCAGTCATGTGGTGAATTATGATATTCCACACGACACCGAATCCTATGTGCATCGCATCGGTCGTACCGGCCGGGCGGGTCGCAAGGGCGAAGCGATTCTGTTTATCTCACCGCGTGAAAAGCGCATGTTGTACGCCATCGAAAATGCTACGCGTCAGAAGATCACGCCGATGCAGTTACCGAGTCGCGAAGCCGTGACCAGCAAGCGCGTGACGCAATTTAAACAAAGCATTACCGATGCGCTGGAATCACAGGACCTCACCTTTTTTGAAGAATTGATCGAAGCCTATCAGGCCGAACACAATGTGGGCTTGAGTGAAATCGCAGCCGCGTTGGTTTATCTGTTGCAGCGTGATAAACCACTCGTCGCTGAAGAAAGCCCCCGCGAAGAACTTACATTACCCGCAGCGCGAGGTGATCGAGGTGATCGAGGTGATCGAGGTGATCGAGGTGATCGAGAACCACGCCGCGAGCGTGCCGCCCGTCATCCGCGCGAGAATGACGAGGATATGGTGACCTACCGGATCGAAGTAGGCCGTGATCACGGTGCGCAACCCAAAAATATCGTGGGTGCCATTGCCAATGAAGCCGGCATCGACAGCAGTTTCATCGGCCATATCAAATTACACGATGACTACAGCACAGTCGATTTACCTGGCGGCATGCCGGATGATGTCTTTCAACAGCTCAAGAAAATCCGGGTGTGTGGACGGCAATTAAATATATCTTTAGGTGGTGACAAACCATCTCGACCAGAGAAGAAAAAAATCTTTGCGAAATCCTTTAAAGAAGGTGATGCGCTTAAAAAAATATCGGTCAAGGCCGGTAAACGCAAGCCACCCAGCCGCGGTACTTCTGCACGTCGTCGCGAAGAGTAACCATTAAGCGGCAACAACGCGACGGCGTATCGGTAATACGGCGATGCTTACACTGATGATCACAATCAAACCGCCGAGGAGTTGCGCATGCGTGGGTGCAACTCCCATTGTGATCGCGATAAGCATGGCGAATACTGGTACGAGATTTAAAAATAGTGCAGTTCTGCCAGCGCCCAATCTGGCTATCCCGGTCATCCAGAATAAATAAGCCAGCACAGTGCCCGCCGAGGCCATTAATACGAGTGCAATACTGGCACGGAGGCCCGGCATTGCGATGTGTTCACCGCTGGCCAATGCGATCAGTATTAACATTGCCGCGCCAACAATCATTAACAAAGTTGTATTAATTAACGATGAACCCGCAGGCAGATAACGTCGACTTAGTACATTGTAAAAGGCCCAGGCGAGATTTGCGCCCAGCATTAATACATCACCACGCGAATAGGACGGCGTGGCGAGATGCTGCAGGTTCCCCGCCGTAATGACGACCATTACACCAACGAATGCTAACGGCAATGCCAGCCATTGACGTATGGTGGGGCGCTCAGCCAGGACCAGATAAGCAATCAGTGTGGTGACCAGTGGATTGGTCGCCATGATCAATGCCCCATTGGCGGGGGAAGTCGACTGCATAGCGAAGAAAAATAATAAATTGAAGCCGACAATGCCGATGCCAGCGACGCTGATAAAAGCGAGTCCTGAACGGCGTATTGGATTAATCAGACTATCACTTTGTGATAACGCAAACATAAGCATCATCGCTGCGGCCAGCACAAACCGCATTGCTGCTGCCCACAAGGGCGGCACATCCTTCAAGACCATGCCAGCCAGAATAAAATTTGCACCCCAAAACAGTGTGGCAAACATGACGCGGGCATAGATACTGAAATAATTCATATTTTTACCTTTAAGAAAATCTTGCGTGCGATAAGATTAGGATAGTTAAATGGGGTTCACAAACGAGACTTTCTATAAAGCGACGTAAGAAAAACTTATGTTAAAACGACTACCTTCCCTCAATGCCTTGCGTGCCTTTGACGCCGCAGCACGACATTTGTCTTTTGCCCGTGCGGCGGAGGAATTGCATGTTACACCAGCGGCGGTAAGTCAGCTCATTAAACTATTGGAGGAGGAGCTTGGGCAGGTTCTATTTAAACGTGGCAAGGTCCTGACGTTAAGTGACGCCGCCAGTGCGGCGTTGCCGTTACTGCGTGAGGGATTTGAGCAATTACAACGTGCCGCTGATCGATTGCGCCTGGGCATCGATAACGGTCCTTTAGTGCTTTCTACGCCACCAACTTTCGCGGCGCGTTGGCTTATTGCGCGATTAGATGATTTTCAACTGCAACATCCAGAGATCGAATTGCGGTTACTTGCGACACGCCGTTTGGTGGATTTCACTGTCGAGGATGTCGATATCGCGGTGCGGTTTGGTAGCGGACCATTCGAGGGATTGAATTCGGAGAAACTCTTGCCAGAGGCAATCATACCTGTTGCTTCGGCAGATTTAGCCAGCAAGATTAATTCAGCAGAGGATTTACAAACATGTACCTTGTTGCATGATGAATCGCATGACTGGGATCCGGCATTCCCCGATTGGTCTGTCTGGCTAGGTTCGTTGGGCGTGAAAGTGGAACGTCCCTTGCGGATACGGCATT
Organism: Gammaproteobacteria bacterium; assembly: GCA_024641475.1. GTDB lineage: Bacteria > Pseudomonadota > Gammaproteobacteria > UBA6429 > Thiohalophilaceae > JACQBC01. The sequence continues at coordinate 4,839 of JAHECZ010000034.1, read as the reverse complement.
TTAGTGACGCTAATCTGGTCATTCAGGCGGTGACAGCGGGGCTTGGTATTGCTCTAGTGTGGCAAAGTCTGGTTAGTGATGATCTCAAGAATGGACGGTTGGTGCGGTTGCTAAATAAATCCGTCCCGACCAATCAAAGTTATCATTTGATCATTCCCCCCAATCGAATGCATCTGCAGAAGGTTATGGTATTTCGTGAGTGGATTCTGACGCAGGTAATACAGGATCAGTAACTAGGATATATAAATTAACTGAGAAATCCAGCTTACTTTTGTGCCCGGGTGCTGTTATCTGCATCATAACGTCCAAATAACTCTTCCAGCATGTCAGGCGGAAGTGGATGGCTGATCCAATACCCTTGTGCCTGTTTGCAACCAAATTTTTCTATTGCACGTAATTGTTCGGCAGTTTCAATCCCTTCCGCGAGCGTGTGCATCTCCAGAGTGTTAGCCAGAGCAATGATTGTGCGTACAATTGCAATGTCATCCGGATCATTGGTGACGCCATCGACGAAAGATTTATCGATCTTGATCTTGTCGGCCGGAATGCGCTTGAGGTAGCTGAGTGATGAATAGCCTGTGCCGAAATCGTCGATGGCGATATGCACACCCATCGCCTTGAGTCTGCCCAGAATTTCAATAGAGGCCTGCGGATTTAACATGGCGGCACTTTCAGTAATTTCCAGTTCCAGCAGGGTTGGTTCCAATTCTGTACTACGCAGGACTTCGATGACCTTTGATACCAGATTTGGATCCTGGAATTGTCGGGTCGACAAATTCACCGCTACCCATAAATTATATCCAGCATTGTTCCAGGCTTTTATCTGGGTACATGCCGTATGTAAAACCCATTCTCCTAAAGGCAGAATCAATCCCGATTCTTCCGCAACGTGAATAAATTCTGCTGGGAAACGTAGTCGGCCTTCACTATCCGCCCAACGTAGCAGTGCTTCGACACCGACAAGACGACCACTATTCAAATCCAGTATGGGTTGATATACCAAACGAAATTCTTCTTTCAGCAAGGATTCACGCAGACGTTGTTCCAGCGATATGCGTTGGCGGATTTTGTCACCGATATCCTGCTCATAGACCACAAACGCATTGCGTCCCTGGCGTTTTGCTTCATACATGGCGGTATCGGCATGTTTGATCAACGTCCCAATGTCTGTTCCATGGTTTGGATATAAGGCGATACCAATTGATGCGGTGATGGGCAGGACGTGGTCGTCAATTTGAAACGGACTGGCAAATAGATTTATCAGACGTTCACAGGTGAAGACGGCATGTTTTTCGTCGCTGCCAGGAATAATAACCAAAAATTCGTCGCCGGCAAAACGACTCAAAACATCGCTATGCCGCAAAACCGCTTTGACGGCGGTGGTAACGGCGACTAATAACTGATCGCCAACCTGATGCCCCAGCGTGTCATTGATATCCTTGAAACGATCCAAATCAAGAAACAACACTGCAAAGCCTTGTTGAGTTAGCGCGGCAAGCCGGATTTCCGCGTCAAGAATTTCTTCTGCAGCAAGCCGGTTAGGCAAGTCGGTCAGCGAATCATGGCGTGCCTGTTTGATCAGTTCGCGACTGTGAGTATGTTCACGAGCGGTGACGCGATAGGTGATAAAATAAAATATCAATAGAAACATCAAGAAACTAATGAGCACCGGCGCATTGCGTCGCCACCAGCGATCCCACAAATAGCCTGCCGGGGCGGAGATATACGCATAAAATGGCGCTTTGGCTAAACGTGTAAAGGCACCAAGGCGTTGCCCATCGGTTGGTGACCACGGTGATACGCCACTGAAACTACTGGACTGAATTTTCGGATCAACCCGGACCATCTGTGCAACCGGGCCTTGCGACATGCGGCCGTATATTTTCGACGGGTCGCCTGCCGGCCAGCGTGCTTGCTGCAAACCATCATCGCGCAATAAGCCAATGTAGCTGTCTGGTGGCACCGGTAGATGTTCCAGGAAGGGGCTATTGTTTTCCAACGGGATAGCCGCCTGGAGAATGAAACGTGCCCGACCATCCTGATCGCGAACGACATGTCGGAACGGAAAACGCCACTGCTTGATAACTTTGCCATATTCAGGGGGGCCGACGACGTAGATATTGGTGTCGGCAAGCACTGCCTGGATTTGTTTGAAATAGGGCGGATCGGCCCGAAAATCAGGTAATTTCGTACCAGGCGGTGTGGCGGTGTTGATGAGCATCGCCCCTTCGGGGCTGAACAGTGCCATTGCGCCGATTTCAGGGTAACGCGACTGAAATCGATTGAGTAAGGGGCGGGCTATCTCGGGGTTTTGCAATACATTCTTGCTATCTAATAATTGGCCAAGCGGTTCGAGTGAATTACCCAGATTTTCATAGAAAGATTGGCTGGCAGAAGCTAAATAACCGCTTAAAATCAACAAGTTCTCTTCTACATCGGATTTTTCCTGATGCCAGGTATAGACACCATAGGACGACAAGGCAAGTGTCCCGGCCAGTAAAAAGGTGATGACAATGCCGCGCAATAGCGAGGCAAACGGCGTCACCTTATCTGGCATGATCCGCATAAGTATAATCCTTGATTATTAGCAAGGTTATCGGTCCCCGCAGCTCAGTCTTTAGGTTATATATAAGTATATTGTTAAAATCGAGGCGTGAATTAGTGGGCCAGCATTAAATCGTCCATGACGGCACGGACATCTTTTTCCCAGCGGGTGAAGTGCGCTTGCAGATCGGGGTCAGGGTACAAAGTTTTTAGCATGTGCGGGCTGTTGGTCACTGCCAACGAGGAGTCGCCCTCGGCAAACAGGGTAATTTTTAACGGTAGAAATGGCATCAGCTCAGGATGCGATTGCGACAAAGTCTGAATTTCAGCGGCGTCACCAAAAAATACCACCCGATATTCCGCTGTGGAAAATCCCCGTGATTTAAGACCCACGTCCACTCTTTGGATGCGCATGACTTTGTAGCCGTGCAAATCGAGACTTTCCTGTAATGCCGCCATCGATTCAACAAAGGGTTTGGGCGAGCGCACCATCATCAATTCTTCCGCACAGAGTGGCAATGCAATGATGGATATAATTAACAATACGACTAAGCGTGAAATCCTCATTGGACGGCCTCATCAAGTAAATCGTTATAGAGCTTGGACATTTCCTCGCATAACTCATTTAGCTCAGCGTTATTAAAAATGTAGGAAAGGCGTTTCGGGTTGATGGTCATAATGATCACTTTGTCTTCACGCTGTGCAATGGTGACACGACAAGGTAGAAATAGCCCAACACGTGGATCCACTGCCAGGGCTTTATTGAGAAAACCAAAATCACAGCCATCAATAATACGTTGTTCGGGATTTTCGTCTTTGGTTTCAACCATACCCTGATTGAATGGAACAGAGCGAATGATGCGCAGGTTGTAGCGCGTCATGACATCTTTTACCCGTTCAGTGGTTTCAGCCACGCTGTATTTCGAGGTACGTAACAGGATCGGCGGCTCATGGGCGGTATCAGCTGGCAAGGTTGTCTGTGATGGTTGCGCAAAACTCCGTACATAAGCCACTACATCGTCTACATCGGATTCGGACAAGCCTTGCTTTACGAATGAAAGCATCGGGGTGCCTTCGCGCCCATGCAGCAGCGTAGTTTTGATCATGCTATCGGAGGCGGCGGCTAAAAATCCCGGGTTATTCAGGGCCGGTGCGAGAATGGGTAAATCCCGTGGACGGGAAAACGTGACCCCTGTGCCATGGCTGCCTTCACCGTGAGCGCCATGGCACGCGGCGCAATGCGAGGCAAAGAGTTTTGCGCCGTGTATCGCATTGCCATGAGGTGGTTTGACAGCTGGAAATCCGGAGGATGATTTATTGAAAGAGCGCACTTGCTTGACCAAGGCAGCAACTTCCTGGTCGGTAAGCTGCGTAAAGGCGGGCATTACCCGGCCTGGACGCCCATGTCGAATTGAGAGTCGCAAATAGTCGTCATCGACGGTGGCCTGTAGTCCCGGCAAGGCTAAAGGCACACCGACGCCACCCATACCATTCAAACCATGACAAGCAGCGCAATGACGCGTAAATAGCACTGCGCCATCCGGTTCGGCTAATGCCAATTGGCTGACGATGCTTATAAATAAGCCAAAAGCCCACCGTGTCGGCATAATTATTCACCTCAAATTGGTTTTTGTACGCAGAATGGAAATAAATTAGCCATATTTTGCAGCTCAAGACCCCAAAACACAACCTAGCTGGCTTGAGCCAGATCATCTCCAGCAAAATAAACTCCAGAAACTCTGTGAACCGGGTATCACAACCGGGTTAGGGGCTTGGCGATAGATAAATGTTGGAAAGTTGCTGAGAAAACCAACAGCGCATGGTAATTTTGTGACGTTTTTTAGTATTTTGTGACGAATTTTTACGAAGACGGGTTTATTAATCCGGGATTGTGATCACGTTAGCATTTCTTTCTATTCTATCCGCCTAGTATTCGACACATATGTACGGCGGCATAGTTTGCGTGTCAAGAATCAGAATCAACATACGCAGGTGTCACCATGGAGTGTCTGGTCGTTTGTCCGGTCACAAAAAATCATGATAAAGGAGATGCTTGTCATGCAGAGAAAAAATAGTAAACAATCTGTTGTTCAATTGAGCATTGCCTTGGCTACCCTGTTGGGTGCTGCAACTGCAAATGCATATGATAATTTATGTAAAGGCCCAATTCCTGCTGGCATAGACGTGACCGTTTGTTCTAATTGCCATATTGGGACGCCAAGTATAGCGTCCTATAATGGAGTTTGTGATCCATTAACAACGCCAACGCCAACGCCAACGCCAACGCCAACGCCG
>JAHECZ010000093.1 GCA_024641475.1 Gammaproteobacteria bacterium | reverse complement strand
AAAAACGGGCCCACTGGGCCCGTTTTCCCTCCGGGGTAAATGCTCAGCCTTGCGACTTGTTTTTGAATATCAGTAAAAACAGTAACAAGGCAATCAGGCCGACAAGCCCCTCTTTGGAAAATTGGCCGACGATAATTCCCAGATTTTTCACGACACCCGTCGTGTCCGGAAATAACACATCGATCATAACAAAAGCCAGGATCAGTGCCATTCCCAGCTCGGTGGCATGTCGTAACCAGTCGGTGACTTTCGTCATGGTGACTTTAACGGTTTCCATTGACAAACTCCTGCCTGGGTTACTCGCGTGAGAACAAGGCAACGAAGACGATCAGAGTAATCAAGCCCACCAGTCCATGACTGACGAAATTTTTTACCAAACCGGCAACGTTGTTGACAATGTTAGTCGTGCCGGGAAACAGCATGTCGATCAGCAGGAACGTGACCGCCAGGCTCAGGCCCAGACCAACTACACCTTTGAGTACTGAATTGACCTGTGTCAGTGAGTCGTTGACATTCATATGAACACCTCGCTACTCGCTATTTAGATACTAACAAGTATGGCGTAAATACGATTTGTCAGCAGTTGCAGGCGTGATCGAGATCGCGGTTTAGCTGGAACTTTCAGGCTAAATAGTGGGATTTAGTCCCGAATAAGTCGATTTGTTTCGCTACGAGTTAGCCATTGCTAGCGCAAAATCCCTCCTGAAATTTCACTGAGTTATTGCACACAGTTACAAAATTATCTAGGATGCAAGCATACACCCTGGTTCAGAACCATCCTGTTACACAGATTCATCCTCTGACCCAGCATATCAGTGGAGGATCAGGTGCACAGTACACTACAATTTTCAGCCTTATCGATCAGCCTCGCGCTTTTATTTGGGATATGCAGCAGTGATGCCACGGCAATGGATCGTCGTCGCGATCAATTTACCAAAGATCCGGGCTATTACATTATCCCCATGCCCTATAGCCTTCCCGGTATCGGTGAAGGACTGCTGTTGGGTGGCGCATTTAATAATATTGCTGACACACACTCCGATATCATCGGATTTTTACTTGCCGGTGACTTGCAGGGAGGCGGCGTTTTGTCGCTGGATAACCATCTTATCCCTAACACATTGATTCTGGATCTCAGTGCGCAGCATCTCTCCAAAGCCGCCGTACGAGATTACTTTACTCGCGGTATGTCGAGCGGTGCAGACGATTACACTATCCTGAATCTGCACGATAATGACTTTTACGCAGCTCGCTTAACCGGTACCTGGTTTGATCGTATGTTGGAAGTCTATGGCGGGGCACTGGACGGTCGCAGTCACCTCGCCGCCATTCGCGATAAGGATGGCAATATTATTCAATCCACCAGCAACGCCACGGAGAATAATTCGACGCTCTTTACGCTGGGACTTCGCCTGGACTGGTCAGATGACTATCTGGATCCGCGCCAGGGTGCCCGTTATCAACTGTCCCGTTGGTGGTCCAACTCGCAAGATGCCCTGGCTGCAGACTATTACCAGATCGATCATAATCTCACCGGTTATATTCCAATAGGTAAACGCTCGACGTGGGTAGTTAATTACTTTCAGGCCGATGCACATGTGACTCGACAGGGTGCAACTGATTTTGCGACGGTTGAAGCGCAACTAGGTTTAAACTGCAGCAGCCTTTCCCCCTCGCAACAAACGCAATGTCAACAAGTCGTGAACAACAACATTGCAAACAATACCTATGGATCCGCCGAAAGTCTGGGAGGGTGGGGGCGGTTACGTTCGTATCCGGATGGTCGTTACAAAGGCGCGCATGCCCGATTTGTTGGCACCGAGTTTCGCTGGAATCTGACGGAGGAATTTACACCGTTCGATATCTGGATTGCGCGGGATATCCGCACGACGATCCAAATCGCTTTTTTCTATGAACGCGGCACTGTGGCAGATACAACCGATCAACTGGGGGATATCTGGCGCCAGTCGTACGGCGTTGGTGCGCGCATGGTCACGGCATCGGGACTGGTATTTCGTGGTGATATCGCGACCGGCGATGAAGGCCCGGAAGTATCAATCATCATCGGTTATCCGTGGGAGTCGTTCTAGTTATTTCATGTTCTGTGAATAATGTGCAGGACAACTGGTTCGCGCCACACCGGATGCGACCGCAGCTTTCGCCACCGCAGTGGCTACAAAATCTTTTAAGCGCGGATCAAATGGCGTGGGAATAATGTATTTTGGTCCAAAGGTTAAACTGTGACATTGGTAAGCTTTAAGCACGGTATCGGGTACCGGCTCATGCGCCAATCGCGCCAGCGCCTCGACCGCAGCAACTGTCATCGCGGTATTGATACAGCTTGCGCGCACATCCAGGGCGCCGCGAAATATAAAAGGAAAACCTAAAACATTATTAACCTGGTTCGGGTAATCCGAACGACCCGTCGCCATGATTACATCATCACGCACACTGTGCACCTGCTCAGGCATAATTTCCGGTGTTGGATTGGATAGTGCAAATACAACCGGCTTATTCGCCATGCTTTTGATCATGTCGGCGCTGACGAGATTTGGGCCTGAGACACCAATCAACACATCCGCACTACGCAGAACACTCGCCAAATCAGTTTCCGTGAAATTGCCCGCAAACTCACGTTTTTGCTCGGTGATATCCGCACGCGCCTGGCGAATCACGCCCTTGCGGTCCACCATGCGGATCAATTCCTTATCGGCGCCCAAGTGAACCAGTAACCGCATCGAAGCCATGGCAGCGGCACCTGCGCCCAGACACACGATACGTGCATCAGCCAGGCGTTTCCCCTGGAGTTCCAGCGCATTGAGTAACGCCGCAGCGATGATGATGGAGGTGCCGTGCTGATCATCATGGAATACCGGAATATCCAGGCGCGCCTGCAGCTCCTGTTCAATCGCAAAGCAATGTGGTGCGGCGATATCTTCCAGATTGATGCCGCCAAAACCACCGGCAATGCTCGCCACCACATCGACGAAATGTGCTGGCGAGGTGCTATTCACTTCGATATCAACGACATTGATATTGGCAAAACGTTTAAATAATACCGCTTTACCTTCCATGACGGGTTTTGATGCCAAGGGTCCGACATTGCCCAAACCCAGCACGGCTGTACCGTCCGTGATCACCGCGACGGTGTTCCCTTTATTGGTGTAGTCATAGGCCAACATCGGATCACGGGCAATTTCCAATACAGGCGCCGCGACACCCGGTGTATACGCAAGACTCAACTCTGCCTGGGATTCACAGGGTTTCAATATGGCGGTGCCAATTTTACCCGGTATCGGACTGGCATGATAATCCAGTGCGCGCTGGTTTCGTTGCGCTTGTGAATCGTTGGTGTCAGCATTCACGGCTGTGCATCTTTCAGTCGAAGATTTGCCACTCGCTACAGCGGTAATTAATTCAATAGTACTCATAATAGGACAAGAATAATCGCTGCTGTAATGTAAGTCTATGCCTATTTATGCTGTTTTGATTGACATCTGCATCAAAATTATACCGCACGGATGCTATCTGCCTCCTTTTGCATCTCGATCAATTCTTCCTCCACTCCCGCTGCACGGGTCAATTCCGCCACATTATCGCGAGTGAAAAATCCCTCAAAATCACCAAAGCGTTGCACATATTCAATAATTAAAGAAGAATGCTCTGAGGCACTGGAAAAAATCTGTTTGAGCCCCTCTTCTTCTGAACCAATAACTTGCAACAGAAACTCCTTACCATGCTGACGGATGGCTTCCACAACATAATCGATGTTTGATACTGCATTCGTTTTTCCATCCATTACTGCAAAGGCGATGTGATGTAAGCGTGGCCCATAATTGCGGACAAAACTCTCCGTTGGCGAAGGTAGTTTTTCCAGATGATTAACAAAGTAGGGAGTATTATTGGCTGTAAATACTTTGGCAGGGCTACGGCTTTCCTCCTCCATATGTGCACTCTTGGTGACATTCGTGGAGGAATTCTGATCTTTAATATCGTAAGAACCCCAGTAGTAATAACTTGATAAGGACAAAAACTCCAGAATTGCCACTTCACGATTCTGGCTATAGACACGCGTGGCCAGGTGATCGATCGGTTGCACTAACTTATCGATGCCGAGTTGCTTCTGTAAATCTTTGGCTGAATCGTATGCAGACTGCACGTCAGCACGTATCGTGCTCAATCCCAGTGCATAGACTCGCAACTGATTTTGCGGACGTTCCAGATAGCCGATAATATTGTGCGTATACGGTGATGGTTTAGAGATAGCCACGTTACCAGGAAGTTCCAGCTTACGTATTTCGTTCTGGGTAAAAAACCGGAACTCACGTTCGCTTTGCAACTGCACAACATCATGTAAATTATTGACCCGGAATATCTCTCCCATATAACGACAATTGGGTTTGCGCGCGCCAATAGGATATACCTCATTAAGGCTACGAAAAATCCCGCGCGTATTCGGATCCTTGACTTCACGCACGAGCAGATCCGGCGAATTCATATCAATACGCAAGATGTGGGTCCAGTGTGACTCGCTTTCCAGCGTGACTAAATATTCATAGGGAGTCATCAACGCCAGTTCGGCGATGTAATCAATCGAATGACCTGGATCGACAGTCAACATCAGCGCATCGATTTCACCGATCAGGTCGGTTACCCCGATACGATCCCGCTCTTCCAGAAGCTTCAGCAAATACTCTTCGAAAAAACCGGAATTTTGTTTATCCCCGTTGCGGGTAAATTCTAATGATCGACTGGTCAATATCATTGCTCCGTCACGACTGCTGCATCAAATTATCTGCTGCTGGCTAATTTCGCCATTTGCTTTTACTGTAGCAATACAGAGCAACATGTATGCCATGTCTAATATCAATTGAATTTCGGTGTTATCTTTGGCTGAACCCAGGTCAGGCTGTTGATTTAATGCACTTCATATGCACACACAGATACGCATTGCGCCAATTGCGTGCATAAAGACTGGCGCACACCCCAACCACATGGAATAGATAATTTGATAACTGCTTACAAGAGACCTTTGCTCGTGCAATATTTCTTCCCGAGCTGAGTCAAGTAATACTTTTTGCCATTCACCCCAGGTACTTCATCAATAAATTTTTTCTCCAATAAAGATTGCATGGCAGGTTGCAATTTAGCCGATCCAACATCAATACTGTCGGCTTATGATTGAAGCAAAATACCCTGTTACCCCCTCGACTATCCCGCCAGAATCAACACTATTTTTGACAGGAAGTTATACTATGCCCGGTCTATTGAATCATACCAGTGCCTATCGCAGAGTCGACCTGCTAGCCACTGGATTGGACATTCAATGTAAACAACTTCCTGAGGTGTTATGCGACAACTGATTATGGGATTCACCGTTGCCCTGATGACGGTCGGTACCGGACTAAGCCCAAACCTGGCTGTGGCCGCCGACCCACAACAACAAACCGAAGCGCTGTTGAATGATGTCAGCAAAGCCGCCTGGATCGCCGAAGGCAAGGGCCCGCACGTGGTGTATGTGTTTTTCGACGCTAACTGCCCCTATTGCCATAAATTATTTTTAAATACCCGCAACCGGGTGAAGCAGGGCAAACTGCAATTGCGCTGGATTCCCACGACCACGCTCACCACCACCAGCCGGGGCAAAGCCGCCGCCATGCTGGGCGCCAAAGATCCTCTCAAGGCCTTCTATCAAAATGAAAATAGTTACGGCAACGGCGGCGGAGTCGAAGAAGATCTGGCCTCTGCCGATGTCGAGAAAAAGCTGACCATCAATGACGACCTGCTGGCACGCACTCCGTCTGGTTATGTACCGGCGATGTTGTTTCGCGCTGACAACGGTGAAGCCACGCTGATAGTGGGCTCAGCGCCGCAAGACAAGCTGGATAAGATTCTCGATCATGTGAAATAACGCATTACAGAACCACATATTTACTTGTTATGCAGCGCATGTCGAGCCAGCATCAGGCCGCGCAACACTGCCCTTCAATGCGGTTACGTCCGTTGGATTTCGCTTTATACAACGCCTTGTCAGCCGCTTTGAGCAGTTCATCGACCGTTTCACCATCACGGGGTGAACACGATACGCCAAAACTTGCCGTAAGCGGAATGGTGTTCACTCCGTCTGTCCACGGTTTTTCAGCTAATGAGCGGCGGCAGCGATCCGCGACAGCTCCAACATGTTCTCTGCCCGCCTCATGCAAAAGTAACACAAACTCTTCCCCGCCAATTCGAAAACAATAATCGCTGGCTCGCAAGGTTTCGTTACATACACGTGTTACATATTTCAATACTTCGTCACCGATCGCATGCCCATACGTATCGTTAATATTCTTGAAATGGTCGATATCAAGCATCACCAAGCCCAATTTACGCTTGTGGCGGCGATTTAGTTCCAGCTCACGCGTCGCGATCTGTTCGAAAGCACGCCGATTCATCATGCCGGTAAGCGCATCGGTATGCGCTAATTGTTCCATACGTTTATACATGGACTGCAAGGAATCAGCCATTCGATTTATATCCTCTGACAGTCGTCCCAGCTCGTCGTTGGATATAACGGTGGGCTGCCGCTCATTGCGGCCAGCGGCAATCCCGGCGGTAAATTTGCTGATATTCAAAATAGGAGAAATAAGAATCCGATTATTTATCCAGATAGCAAGAACAAACAGAAGACAGGTTATACCTATTGCAGCAACTGCCACCAACTGAAACAGTTTTTGCAATTCCTGGCTTTGCACAACCAGAGCATTGACTTGCTTTATCTCGCCATCATGGTATTCCCGCAGCTTAATCCCTAACGCATTGAAGTGCTCACGGGTAATCTCATGCAACAACCCCATCAGTTTTTTATGATCACTAATGCGTGTATGAAAATATTCATTTGAATGTTTACGCATTTCTGTCAATTGATCAGCAACATATATCAACACTTCGTCCTCTTCGCCATTCACTACCGCCATCTTGCGCAACCCGGTGACATGGCTATCGAGATCATCCAGGATATGACGTGCCGCAGTACTCTGCTCACTTGCCCCGGTTTCAAGATAGGAGATGAACGGAATCACCAGTTTGCTGACACCCACCTCAATCTGTCGTATCTCTTCAATTTCATAATAACGGCCTGCCAGGCTTTGGTTGATTGTCATTACTTG
>JAHECZ010000006.1 GCA_024641475.1 Gammaproteobacteria bacterium | reverse complement strand
TGGTGCCCGGGGCCGGAATCGAACCGGCACGAGGTTACCCTCGAGGGATTTTAAGTCCCTTGCGTCTACCTGTTCCGCCACCCGGGCTGAAGGAGTGGAGGCTGAGGCCGGAATCGAACCGACGTACAAGGATTTGCAATCCTCTGCATAACCACTCTGCTACTCAGCCTTATAAACAACAATGGGGACGGCTTTAAGACCGTCCCCATGAGGAAATTGGAGCGGGAAAGGAGGCTCGAACTCCCGACCTCAACCTTGGCAAGGTTGCGCTCTACCAACTGAGCTATTCCCGCGCGAGGGTCCGTATTTTAGTGCCAAGCCGGATAGTGTCAAGCGGTTGTCATTGCCTCTGTGAGGTATCTTTCCCTATCAGGCTGGGCCAGGCGGCTATCAAATACACCAGCATGGACCACAGGGTCAGTATGGCCGCCAGATACAGTAAAAAGTAGCCGATGGTCATGACCGGTATGCTGCCAATCGGTTTTTCGAATAACAGGAAGCCAATCGCCCAAAGCTGGGCAAAGGTTTTTACTTTACCGATAAAACTCACTGAAACTTTTTTATTTTTGCCGATGTTGGCCATCCACTCACGTAATGCGGAAATCAATATTTCGCGGCCGATAATAACCATGGTCGGCAGGGCCAATAACAAGCCGGGATGGGTAGAAAGAATCAGGATCAATACAATTGAGACGGTTAATTTATCTGCGACCGGGTCTAAAAATTCTCCAAAAGCGGATTGCTGGCCAAGTTTGCGGGCCAAATAGCCATCAACCCAGTCACTTGCTCCGGCGAGAAAGAATAAGGCCGTCACTAACAGATGTTTCCAGCTGAAATCTGCCCAGTAATACACCACGATAAACACTGGTATCAACAGAATACGAAATAATGTGATGGTGTTGGGGACGTTAATGGGCATGGTATCGAGTTACATCGTATTTGAATTATTCGCTGGCATGAAACGTATCATAAATTCGTTGAGCAAGCGACTTATTGATACCTGGTACGTTCGTCAGATCATCCAGGCCAGCTCGAATGATTTCCTGCAAGCCTCCAAAATGACGCAAAAGCTGTTGCCGGCGTTTACTCCCCAATCCTTGAATGTCTTCCAGTACTGACTGCGTGCGTGCTTTTTGTCGACGATGACGGTGGCCGGTTATGGCAAAGCGGTGCGCTTCGTCGCGTATTTGTTGAATCAGATGTAGTGCAGAGGAATCGGCAGGCAACCTGCGTTCCTTCGCATCACCCTGCTCTGGCGCAATGATGAGTGTCTCCTGGCCAGGACGGCGCTCGGCTCCTTTGGCGATTCCGACGATCAATACTGCGCCTAATTGCAATTCGTCGATAACCTTGCGCGCACGTTGTACCTGACCCTTGCCGCCGTCGATGAAAAGAATATCGGGAATTTTGCCCTCGCCTTGCTGGACTTTTTTATAACGTCGCAGTAACGCATTTTCCATGGCGGCATAATCATCACCCGGGGTAATGTCGGTAATGTTAAAGCGACGATAATCCGCTTTGACTGGTCCGGCAGTATTAAACACCACGCAAGAGGCAACCGTGGCTTCACCGAGTGTATGACTGATATCGAAACATTCGAGATGCTCAGGGATTTCGTCCAATTGCAAGGCATCTTGCAGCGCGGTGAAACGCTGCAATAATGTGCTGTGACTGATTAAACGCGTTTGCAATGTCAAGCCAACGTTTTGGCGAGCCATAGCAGCCCAGCGGGCATATTTGCCACGCATCCCCTGGTTTATCTGTACCGTATGTTGGCTGAAATTACTCAGCAATTCTTGTAACGCAGTAATATCGTCAAGTTTTTCGGTTACGAGTATTTGCCGTGGAATATCGCGCGCGACAGCGACGTCACTGCGTAAATAATATTGCGGCAAAAAGGCGCTTAATAACGCCCGCGGATCTGTCGTGATCTCACTACGTGGAAAATAGGATTTATTCCCCAGATTGCGTCCACCACGTATCGTAAATACTTGTACACAACCTACGCCCTGATCGGCCGCGGCAGTGATAATGTCGCAGTCACCATCTTGCAAGGTGACGTACTGCTTTTCCTGTACACGTCTGAGGCTGGCAATCTGATCGCGCCAATGGGCGGCACGCTCAAATTGCAGGGTGGTTGACGCGGCTTCCATACGCGTGGCAAGTTGCTGAATAATTTCATTGCTGCGCCCTTGCAGAAATAAAATGGCGTGCTGCACTTCTTCTTTGTATTCATCAGGACTGATAAAACCGACACACGGTGCGGAGCAACGTTTTATCTGGTATTGCAGGCAAGGCCGCGAACGGTTTTTGTAAAAACTATCTTCACATTGTCGTACCGGGAATATCTTTTGCAGTAACTGCAAGGTATCGCGCACCGCGCCGGCACTGGGGTACGGGCCAAAATACTGGCCAGATTGGCGTTGCGCGCCACGGTGAAATGCCAGCCGCGGAAATGTGTCGTTGCTAGAGATAAAAATATACGGATAACTTTTATCATCCCGGTAGAGGATGTTATAGCGAGGCTTGAATTGCTTGATGAGATTATTTTCCAGCAGCAAAGCTTCGCTTTCAGTGTGCGTGACGATGGTTTCAATGCGCGCGATATGCGATACCAGGCTTGCTGTTTTTGTATCCTGGCGACGTTTCTGAAAATAATTACTGACGCGCTTTTTTAGATTGGCGGCTTTGCCAACATAAATAACTTCATCCTTGCTATCCAGCATCTGATAGACGCCAGGTTGTTGCGGAAGATTCTCTAATATTTGCCTGAGGTTCTCTGGCATGATGCGTTACAGCTGTATCTATGCAAGGTGTTGCTGTATCTGGCGAAATACGCCGTGAAACATGCTGGTTGTGAGGCGCCGTGTCTGGGTATTGTAACGACTGCAATGATACGAGGTGAACAGAGTCATGCCATTGGGTAGTGCATATTGTTTACCATGCGCAAAAGGATATGCGGATTTTTTATAGCCGAGCGCACGTAAAACCGCACCATGCGCAACGCCACCCAAAACCAGTACGGAGATATGCTTGCCCATGGCTGCCAATTCTTCAGCCAAATAGTCGTTGCAGGTCGTGATTTCCATTGGTGTCGGTTTATTTTCAGGCGGCAGGCATTTAACCGCATTGGTGATTCGGCACTGACGCAGTTTCAGGCCGTCTTGAGATGACAGCGATTCATTTTTACTGCTAAAGCCGAATTTATACAAAGTGTCATACAAGAGTATACCGGCATAATCGCCAGTAAAAGGTCGGCCAGTCGCATTGGCGCCATGCATCCCCGGTGCAAGACCAACAATCAGAAGTTGCGGTCGGGCCACGCCAAATGGTGCCACAGGCCGCGCATGATAGTCAGGATATTCCTTGCGAACGGATTGCAGGTGGCGCGCCAGTCGTGAGCAGCGCGTACAGGATAAGTCAAAACTGGATTTGGCCATGGTAACGCTACTCAGGCGTGTCCCCTGCCATGACACCATGGCGCAAGACCAGTCGCGCCAATTCGACATCACTATTGATTCCGAGCTTGACGAATAGTCGTTGTCGATACGTCGAAACCGTTTTTGGACTCAGACATAATTTATCGGAAATTTCATTCACCTTGCGGCCATCCATGATCATCATCATGACTTGTAGTTCCCGCTCCGACAAATCGGTAAACGGTGAGCGTTCTTCCTGCGGTTTAAGGTCGGCCAAGGCAAGTTGTTGAGCAATTTGCGGGGTTATATAGCGTTTATTGGCCATGACTTCGCGAATGGCATGATTGATTTCTGTGACTTTGCAGCCTTTTGTTAAATATCCGGCGGCGCCGGCTTTTAATAACCGTTGCGCGAACAGCTCATCTTCATTCATGGTGATAATGATAATTTTTATCTGCGGATATTTATGCAATATTTTGCGTGTCGCTTCCAGTCCACCGATCCCAGGCATGTTGATATCCATGAGTATGACATCCAGTGGGACAGTGCGAGCCAATTCAAAGGCTTCTTCGCCGCTGGTTACTTCTGCGACGACTTCAATCCCTCCGACGTCTTCCAGTAATCTGCGCAAGCCGGTACGAACGAGGTCATGGTCGTCGGCAAGCATGAGTCTAATCATTAGTCTGTACTCATTCGATTCGTTTCTATAATTAATGTTTTTCGCAGTGGCGCGGCGATATGTTGATTATACGCAGTTTTGGCGATTTTGTGACAGATGGCAAGGATTTTCAATCCGCGGCCGTTTTGTTGATATCTGCACCTGAAGGCGCAATGCAGGGTTAAACAGCCAGGCCATTGCCATGGCGCTGAATCGGAGACACTCTCGCAAAGCCATCCATCTCGACCCACCTGCGCAATCCACGCCAACACTGCTGTGAGACTGGATAGCAACCAAGAGAATTGACGACAGTCCGAGGCATAAGCGCTGCAGCAGATTATTTATTTTCAGGCACCGGTGCTACGCAGCAGCACACATATGAGTAACCCGAATACTTGAAAGCTATGGGTAATTACAAATGCCTAAGGGGACGGGATTATTATGATGTTGCAACTTGCAAAGTATTGTGCGTTGCCTGCTGCAATTCAATCCAGAATGTACTGCCTTTGCCAGGCGCGCTTGATATGCCAATACTGCCGTGCATCAATTCGATTAACTGTTTGGAAATGCTCAATCCTATTCCGGTACCTTCGATTCCTGTATTGTCGTTATGGAATCGTGTAAACGGTTTGAAGAGTTCTTGCTGGATATCTTCCTGTATGCCATAACCGGTATCAATGACATTGATACGGACGCGCTGGTTTTCCAGTAAATGGCATTCCAGTCGCACCTGGCCGCCGCGGTAATTATATTTAATCGCATTCGATAACAGATTGATAATTACTTGTTTAAGGCGTGTGGAGTCTGCATAAACTTGCAAATCAGATGGGGCGGGCAAAGTGAATGGCATGATCGATATGCCATATTGACTTTCCAGTGGCGCTACCATGTGAATGCATTCATCCAAAATGAATTGCAAACCAACTTCCTCTATTTGCAGATTGACTTTTCCTGATTCAATGCGCGACAAGTCTAATATTTCATTAATTAATTCCAGCAAGTGCTTTCCTGCTTTGTATATTTCGCCAACGTTGTCTTTCTGTCCGGCAGTCAGGTCGGAATCAATCTGCATTAATTGCGAAAAACCCAGGATGGCATTCAGCGGAGTACGTAACTCATGACTCATTTGAGCTAAAAATCTGGATTTTGCCTGATTGGAGAGCTCTGCTTCGTTCTTGGCGTCCAACATGCCTTGTTCTGCTTGCTTGCGGCGAGTAATGTCACGAACGATACCGGTGTATTTGCGCTGATGTCTTATCCACATTTCGTTTACGGCCAGATCCATCGGAAATAAACTGCCATCCTTGCGTTTGCCAACAACTTCACGGCCGATTCCAATTATGCCTGCCGGCCCACCGTCCTGATGATTTTTTAAATAGCGATCGTGTCGTGAGCTATCTGGCTCCGGCATTAGCAGGCTCACATTGCGGCCGATTACTTCGCTTGGACCATACCCAAATATATTGGCGGCGCTTGTATTATAGGATTCAATAATCCCGTCGGCATTTATAGTGATAATGCCATCCACTATAGTATCGACAATGGAATTCAAGCGCATTGCTTGCTCGGCAATTGTATTGGCGGTCTGTAATATTTCTTTGGCTCGTAGTGCAGCCAGCTGCCAATACCAGATGGCAATACCAACTAACAATGCCGTACCTAGGCCGCTAACCAGCACCACCATAGGTAATGCTGTGTCTGTTTCTAATTTGAATTGTGTAAATTTAATTTCCCAGCCAGGCAAGTATTTCAACGGGTGAACAAGATAATGTTTGTCATTTACTACTTGTGTACGGCTTTTAAGACTGAAATATAGTATTACATCATTGCGAAGAATGGTTACCGCCATATTGCTCGTATCAGCAGATTGCAATAAGTGGTTGAATAAAGTATTTATTTGATAGACATTGAGTAAGTAGCCAGTGATATGGGTGCCTGATCGCAGGGTGCGGACGGCTATAATACTTTCACCTGCGTGCGGCAGCATGACTGGCCGCGAAATGACAATTTCTGGATTTTGCTGTGCAGCAGTTATGATTTGGCGTATTACTATATTTTTATTTAAATCGAAACCGGTTAATTCTTTGATTTCAGTTTCTGATATACCCCAGCGGGTAACGGCATTGGCATCAGCCCACTCGATGCTTTGATAGGCGGGAAAATCCCGATAATATGCATTTGCGTCAGCTTCCCACTCTCGGCGCGTGAGTTGGGTATTTTCCATACGCAGCGCCATACGTTCCATCGCTCGAAGTCGTTCCTGTATAGCTGCATCAATCTGTCGGGAAATATTTTTTGTCTTCAGCATCATTTCTTCCAGCGCCATTTGATCGTAATGCGCGCGAAGGCCATGCCAGATCAGTAATGTCACCACGCAAATCAGGAGTGTTGGCAAGACACTTAAAATTGATATGTTGTTTACCGAACTTGAAGCTTGTGTGCGAAAATGAATTAATAATAAGCCGTATCCAGCGAGAAAAAAGCCGATATTACTTTGTGGCGCCACCTTGCTGGACTGTAACCAGGTGTATATGGCGTCAATACCAGTTAGATAACCGATCAGAAATGAAACCGCAAATGCAGATACCAGTCCGCCACAGCCTAAAGCCAAAAATTTCAGAAAATTCCTCTGCAAAGAAATTTTAACAGGCAGTAATAAGCCGATACCAAGCAACATAAATGATATTGCTGTACTAAATGCCATCCGCCCCGGTATCGATTTGCCCGTGACCGGGTACGCGTCAACCAATAATTGGTCAATACCAAAGTCGGCGTTTAAAATATACTGGGCTGTATTAGTAAAACCAATTGCAAACGTTAGCGCACCACAAATATGTAATATTCTTGTTAGACCATTGTTACCTGCAAGCAAGCCAAATCCTGTGAGCACAAACCCCATGGCAGTATTAAATTGCATGGGTGGCAAGGTGTCACTCCATTGTATTAATGCGAAAAGTTTAAGGTACCATGCAAATATGGTGACCACGCCCAACAGAATGCAACAGCTGGCAAGGATTACAAGAATATAGGAATTGAGTTGTTGAAATGCTGTTTGTTGCATTAGTGATCAGGTTCAGCATAGCGAGTTTTAATTGCCGTTATCGCCGGTAAAATTTCCATGAAAGTCTTGACAAGATCAGGATCGAAATGTTTACCACTATTTGCCTGGATGTATTCCACGGAGGCTTCAGTAGTCCAGGCTTTTTTATAGGGACGGGTCGATGTCAATGCATCAAACACATCCGCTAGCGCAACTATCCGTCCTACCAACGGGATCGCCTCTTGACTCAGACCGTAGGGGTAACCGCTACCATCCCACTTTTCATGATGAGTTAATGCAATCTCACGTGCCATCAGTAAAATATCGGAATCATCTCCCGATAAAATATCTGCGCCAATCGTAGTATGGGTTTTCATCACCTCCCATTCGACAGGCTCAAATTTACCGGGCTTGAGCAGAATATGATCCGGTATGCCGATTTTGCCGATATCATGCATCGGGCTGGCATTAAGCAGAATTTCGGTATGCGTGGTGTCCATTCCTGCTGCCCGACCCAGTAGCGCGGACATTTCACTCATGCGAATAATGTGCAGGCCGGTTTCGTTATCACGGTATTCTGCTGCCCGACCCAGACGTTGCACAATCTGCAGACGTGTATTGTATATTTCCTGAGTTCGCTCCCTGACCTTATCCTCCAGGATCGCATTCTGCTGGCGAATGTTTTTCTGGTAATAATGCACTTCAATCAGGTTGCGCACACGCGCCATAAGCTCATCGCGGTCAAATGGCTTGGTTAAATAATCACGTGCACCGCAACGCAATGCCCGGAGTCGATAGGTTTGATCGTGTTGCGCGGTGAGCACCAATATGGGTGGCAGGTTTGCGGGGCCAAATCTTTGCTGCAGATCGGCCATGACCTCAAATCCATCCATGTGCGGCATGTTCAAATCAAGCAGGATTAAGTCGAATTTTGACTCATTACAAAGCGATGCAACCTTGCGTGGATCCTGGACTGAAGTAATTAACCTGAACCCATCCAGCTGCAGCATCTTTTCCAACAATTTGATATTGGTAGGCTCGTCATCAACAATTAATAAATTGGCATTACTGTGCGATTCTGCAGCCTGATACGGTGGTTGTACTTGCATTGAATGCTCCAAATTAATGCCTCAGAAAATCATTATAGGTTATTGTAGTTTGCTAGATTGTATATAACAGTGGCATTTGTGCCATCTGCACTGAATTCCAGTTTTTGGCATAGCCCCTGAATAATTAATAACCCACGACCATAAGGGGCATCGGCTATCGTTCCAAGCGAACCAACATCAAATCCGGTGCCAGTATGCTGCATGCCGATGTGAAGTAACCCGGATTTTGCCACTGGTTCAAAACGTATATTTATACTGATCTCAGCGTCGTTCAGATTTTCAAGTCGCCTATTCCGCAAGCGGTAATATTCATCAAACCCTTCTTCACTAGACTTGAGGGTACTGGGCAAATTCAAGATGCCGTGCTCGAGTGCATTGGAATATAATTCAGCCAAAATGGTGTGTATGACACTGCGATGATAAGTTAATGGCGTAGTCGCACAGATTTGTTCAACCAGTGGTGATACGGAGTCCATGGCGCGCAATTGTGTTGGCGCCAGTCGAAACAACAACTCAAATGACATACCTTGCTCACTATCCTTACGATCTGTTTTTTCCTCGCTAATTTTGTCTGGAGGCGGAATCGCACTGCAAATCAACTCAACGAAAGTAGTATCGTCTGCCTGTTCCCCGTCTGATTTATACTGTTGTAAATCACCAAGAATGGTATCAAACAGATTGTTATTCGCATTTTCAAGCAATGTTGGCAAGCGTGTTTCACCAAACATCTCCCCTGCACTATTCGTTGATTCATATAAACCGTCGGTAAATTGATACAGGCGCTCACCTGGTACGATTTCAAGCACTTGTGTGGCGGTGTCAAATTCCGCATCGGACAATATACCTAGAGGAACATGTTGTGACTCTAGCGTGCGTAGTTTGCCTGTTGCTGGATTTAACAAGTAACTTGCCGGCATGCCACCATTCCAGATGGTCAGTAATTTGCCATTGGCCGAAAGCTCAAATAAACAGGCTGATAAAAACATATCTCGCGGTAAAAATGCGCGTAACGCATTGTTAATGGCACGTACTATTTCACCCAGCCAGGCGCCTTGTTTGGTCATTGAAAAAAATAACTGCGCCACGGGCAAGGTACCTATCGCCGCGCCCAGCCCATGACCGGTAAAATCGCCAACTAATAGATACATCCCGCCATTTGGCCCACGTTCAGCCAGCAACATGTCGCCGTTAAATATGGCTGCGCTGGAAATATGGTGGCGGAGTATCTTTGGATCCAGGTAACTTTGCCGTAATGCGGTATCAAAAAAATGACTGGTTAACTCTTGTTCGCGTTCGAGGCGCAAATTATGGCGTGTCAGTTGCTGATTCTTGTCCATTAATT
Organism: Gammaproteobacteria bacterium; assembly: GCA_024641475.1. GTDB lineage: Bacteria > Pseudomonadota > Gammaproteobacteria > UBA6429 > Thiohalophilaceae > JACQBC01. Next base: position 83,951 of record JAHECZ010000006.1, on the reverse strand, counting down.
CATGGTGTAATTCCCGTATGCGTTGATGGACTGCAATTTTGGAATTGAGTACTTCAAAATTGATGGGTTTGGTAACGTAATCATCCCCACCGGCAGCCAATGCGGTAGGTAAAGCGGTATTGGCATCCAGCGCGGTAACGTAAATAATTGGCGTGTACAATTCGCCGGTCAGCGCTTTGATACGCGTTGCACATTCACGTCCATCCATCCCGGGCATCATGATATCCATCAAGACGAGATCGGGCGGCTCGGTAGTAAAAGAGGCGATTGCCGCCTCACCATTGGCGGCTTCGAGTACCGTATGGTGTTGCCGGGTCAGTGCGCCACGCAATATTTTGCGATTACTCGGATTGTCATCAACGATAAGTATCTTCAAAACTAAATCCTACGTTTGTAAAGCCGCGTAAAATGTATCTCCCACAGCATATCCATATGAATCGATTTCCTAAAAGCAGTTATCGGCCAAATAAGGATACGTCATTAAGGGGTATTTTTCCGGGTAAATACATGCGTCGGATTGAGATAAGGCAATCACCAATCGAACTGTAGCGGTAATTTGATACTAATCTTTAACAAAATTAGCAGGGAACCATTAAATCGGCGATAGTTTCGAGAAATTTCCGTCAAATCCTGGATGAAGGCGATCTATCTCGGGGGCGGTCAGTTATTCAATTGAAATACGGGGGCAAATCCCCCTCCAATTGTACGAAAATTCGTCGTTTGCCCACGATAGAGTCGCGCTGCCAGCAGTTGCACCTGACCAGCATAGACATAATTACGCCAATCCACTTTCAGGCTTACTGTTGTTTCACCAGCCGGTGCCAAACGTTCACTTGGCGTCACCAGCTGCTGCGCAATGTAACCGCCTTGTGCGATCGTTTTGTACACCTTGTGCGTAAGTTTGTCGCCCCGGTACACCGCCTTGCTGCCATAGCCTGCAAACGGTTTGAAAAACCAGTTCTTTCGCTCACGCCAGAGCCGATCGTTATTGTCCATGGTGACCATTTCAGTTTTTGGTATTCCCGTTTGCAAGGTCTGAATGTCTTCTGAAGATATACCTAACGAAGATAATTCATCCGGATTGGAGAGTATGGTTAGATTGCGTTTGTCAGCATAGATAGCATGTGCGTGCGGATGTGGCGTTAGAACAACCTGGTCATTCAGATAGGCCTCACGAATCAAAACATTTTCTGGTGCAGCCAGATTGAAATCAGTCAAGCGGTTATATATCAGATCGATTTCCTGATCTTCGAACCATACCCTGCCGTGTTTAGCGGATAGTTGCTGCGGATCTGCAATAACGGTCTGGATGCCGCAAGATTCAAATAATTTCGCAAATAAAATAAATTCAGGATAAAGATATTGCAGTTGCGGTGCTATATCAACAATGGCAATCCGTTTCAATGGAGTGTTGCCACGTTGCAACTGCCATTCCTGCATGAACATTTTTACAAACACATCCTCCAGCTTCGAGTAATCAGTCAGGATCTCGCCATTGTCGCAGCACTGTTGTTGTGAGCGCAGCAACATCGAATTTATCATCGCACCACCGGCATTGGTGTTGATTTCAATTAATTTTGCACCGGCGCTGTCAAGATGAAAATCATAGCCCATACACACGCCCAGGGCCTTTGGAACAAAGTGGGCAATGGCTGGCGCCCAGGACAGAACGCGTGTTTGAAAGGCGGGGTGTCGTACCACAGAATCAATCACGGTGATTAGATGCTGCATTTCAGCTATATGTGCCGGTGAAATGAATACCGGGGTTGCTGAAATTAAATGCGGGCGTGCGTCAAGTAAATTGCGCAGTTCTCCTGGTTGACTGAGATCAAGGCTTGCACACTGACACTGCTGGTTAAGCGATTGTGACGCAGAGGGATTTGCAGCTTTGCTACCGGACATATACGCCTGCCATGGTTATGCACAAAATTATAGCCATGTCTGATTGAAATGTCGTGTGCTAAAAGAGCCTGTTGCCACCTGGCATGTTTTCATTTCATAGTGATATTTGGTATAGTCGAGCCATGTTTTACAATTCTGGTTTCAATATCGAATTTTTCTGTATTTACCGTGACAATTCACACATAGGCTGAGTTACTGATTTTTTTATATCAGGATTATTTCGCCGCTCTTAATTTTTGAGGTTTACATGGAATGGCTTGAACACCGGTTTTACGGTATCACGATGCTGGACTGGGCTGTCGTTTTATTTATTACTGGCACGCTTACTTTTGTATTTGATTTATTACGCCGCTTTATCGCCAGTCGCGTTAAGTCTGTCGGTACTGCAACCGGCAAGATATCCATTATCTCCGCCGCAGACATCATCAAACGTACCCGCCTGCTGTTCTTGTTGTTGTTGGCAATGTATATCGCATTGAATTACTTCGATATGCCACCCAAGCTGGATAAAATGGCGACTCGCGTTATCGTCATTGCGCTAATTTTACAAATCGCGCTGTGGGCGAATTACGGAATTTATTTGTGGCGTAACATATATATAGAGGCACGACGCGAATCTGACGCTGCCAGCGCCACGACGGTCGGTATTTTAGGGTTTATTCTGCGCCTGCTGTTGTGGACCCTGATTATATTACTGATCCTGGATAATCTGGGAATCAATATCACGACGCTTGTTGCCGGACTGGGTGTTGGCGGTGTGGCCGTGGCACTCGCCTTACAGAACATTCTCGGTGATATTTTCGCATCGTTATCCATCGCGCTCGATAAACCGTTTATGATTGGTGATTTTCTGGTAATCGATGAACATGTCGGCACTGTCGAATATATTGGCTTGAAAACCACCCGCTTACGCAGTCTCAGTGGCGAGCAAATAATATTCGCCAACAATGATTTACTGAAAAGCCGGATTCGTAATTATAAACGCATGTATGAACGTCGCGTGGTATTTGCTTTCGGGGTTATATATCAAACGAGTGCCGAAAAGCTGGAACGAATCCCGGTAATGGTTCGCGACATAATAGAAGCGCAACAAGAGGTCCGTTTTGATCGTGCCCACTTCCAGAAGTATGGCGATTCATCGCTGGATTTTGAAGTGGTCTATTACGTGAAAGGACCGGATTATAATTTATACATGGATATTCAACAGGCGATCAACCTGGCATTGTTCCGGCAATTTGCAGTGGAAAATATTGAATTCGCCTACCCTACGCGTACGGTATTTATGGCGAACAGCACCGTATAAATTATTGTTCCGCATCGAGTAGCGCCTGCTCATAAAGTTCAGTATAGGCTTTGGCACTGCGTTTCCAGGAGGAATCTTTCTGCATTGCAGCCTGTTGCATGGTTTTCCAGGCGGATCGATTATTCTGAAAAAGATCCAGCGCGCGGTTTATTGCATTCGTGGCAGACGTAATCGAAACATCTTGCAACAGAAACCCGGTTGCGGAGTTGTTTTGCAGGGTCTTGGGTGATGCATCCGTTACGGTATCTAATAGTCCGCCTACGGGTGAAACAATGGGTAATGTGCCATAGCGTTGGCTATATAATTGATTCAGGCCGCACGGCTCAAAACGCGATGGCATCAGGAACACATCGACACCGGCTTCAATACGGTGCGCAAGAGTTTCGTCATACCCAATGCGTACTGCTATTTGGAGTAGGTGCCGTTGCGCCAACTCGAGTAACAGGTTTTCATAAACCTTGTCACCACTTCCCAGAATTACCCACTGTATTGGTTTTTCAATCCAGCCCGGCAGACTATGCAGAATAAGATCAATGCCCTTTTGATCGGCAATACGGCTGACCAGTCCCATGAGCATGACCGTGTTGTCTTCAGGTAATCCGTAGCGACGTTGCAGATCAGTTTTATTTACCGCTTTGAATTGTAAATGTTGCTCATCATAGGTGTGGGCAATTTCCGGATCGGTAACAGGATTCCATACCGTAATATCAATGCCATTTAGAATACCGTTTAGACGCGGTGAGCGGAATTGCAGCAGCGCTTCCAGGCCATGTCCAAATGCAACAGTTTGGATTTCTTTGGCATAGTTTGGGCTGACCGTGTTGATTCGATCGGCATAAATCAACCCGCCCTTGATGAAGGAAAAACCACCGTGATATTCCAGCGCTTCGAAATGCCAGAAAATTTCAGGTAATGCCAGTGCAACAAAGGTGTCACGATCAAATATACCCTGATAAGCGAGATTATGAATAGTAAAAATCAATGCCGGTCGATTGGGTACGTTGTGTAACAAAGCAGGAACCAGGCCGGTTTGCCAGTCATTGGCGTGAACGACATCCGCACGCCAGTTTAATCCGAACTTATCTTGTGCGATGCGAGCGGCAACATGCGAAAATACCGCAAAACGTACTGCGTTATCCGGCCAATCCGACCCCGTCGCATCGTGATACGGCGTACCATCGCGATCATAAAGTGCCGGACAATGCACCAGCAGAATCGGTACTTTGGTACCCGGTAATACGCTACGCAACAGTTGTATCGAATAACCCAATACTTCGAGATCAGCAAGTGCCGGGGTGTCTTTAGGTATTTTTTGCAATACTGCACGATACGCAGGCAATAGCAGCAGTACATCATGACCCAACTCTTGTAGTGCCACAACCAGGCTACCCGCTACATCGGCAAGTCCGCCGGTTTTAATCAGCGGATAAGCTTCACTGGCACAATATAAAATACGCGATGGCGCCAGACGCATGGCTCAATATCCTTCCCAACGTAATACGATTCCGGCTAATGGCGGTAATGTCAGCGACAAGGAAAATTCACGTTCCATCCATGGATGCGGATCTGTATGGAGTTCGTTACCGTTACCCAGATTACTGCCTGCGTAAAATTCCGAATCTGAATTGAGGCATTCACGGTAACGCCCTGCCTTGGGAACACCGATACGGTAGTCAAAACGTGGCACCGGCGTAAAATTTACGATGACTATGACAAAATCGTCGCCGTGTTTACGCATATATGCCAACACAGACTGAACACTGTCATGGCAATCAATCCATTCAAATCCTTGCGGTTCAAATTCATTGGCATAGAGTGCCGGAGTGCTTGTATAGAGTCGATTCATATCACGTAATAACTGCCGTATACCCTGATGCAGGGGGTAATCCAGAACATACCAATCGAGTGATTTGGAAAAATTCCATTCGTCGCCTTGCGCGAACTCCATGCCCATAAACAGTAATTTTTTGCCTGGATATGTAAACATAAATGTGAAGAGCAGTCTCAGATTGGCAAACCGTTGCCACTCATCACCCGGCATTTTATATAATAATGACGACTTGCCGTGCACAACTTCGTCATGTGACAAGGCCAGAATAAAATTTTCATGAAATAGATACAGCAGCCCAAATGTCAATTGATCATGATAATAACGCCGGTGTATCGGTTCCTTGGCCATGTATTTTAATGTGTCATGCATCCATCCCATATTCCATTTCATGGAAAATCCCAGGCCACCAATATCAGTTGGACGTGTGACCATGGGCCAGGCCGTCGATTCTTCTGCCATGATCATCGTGCCCGGATGTTCACTATGAGTTACTCGATTGAGTTCGCGGATAAAAGCTATCGCATCAAGATTTTCATTGCCGCCATGGATGTTTGGCAACCATTCGCCCTGTTTGCGGGAATAATCCAGATACAACATGGATGCGACTGCGTCGACACGTAATCCATCGATATGAAATTCCTTTAACCAATAGACGGCACTGCCAATCAAAAAATTACGTACTTCATTGCGTCCGTAATTAAATATCAATGTGCCCCAGTCCGGATGTTCACCGCGTCGCGGGTCGTCGTGTTCATACAGACTGCTGCCGTCGAATTGCGCGAGGGCAAAATCATCACGCGGAAAATGTGCCGGCACCCAATCGATCAAGACGCCGATGTCATGTTGATGACAGTGATCTACAAAATAGCGGAATTCATCCGGAGAGCCAAACCGTCGTGTCGGTGCAAAATAACCGGTAGTTTGATATCCCCAGGAATCATCTAATGGGTGTTCGGTAACAGGTAATAGTTCAATGTGAGTAAAACCCAAATCGGTGACATGCTCGACCAGACGATGCGCTAATTCTTTGTAGTTTAGAAAACCACCTTGCGCATTGCGTTGCCACGATCCTAAATGCACCTCGTAAACACTCAAGGGGGCATGGAGCCATGAACGCTGTTGGCGTGCAGTTATCCATTTGGAATCCTGCCACTGGTAATGTGACTGGGTGATGCACGATGCAGTTCGCGGGCGTAATTCGTATTCCTGAGCATAGGGATCGGTCTTTTGCATGACTCGACCACTTTCACGATGACGGATCTCGAACTTATACAATTCACCCGTGATCATCCCTGGAATGAATAACTCCCAGACACCACTGGCGCCACGATTGCGCATTGGATGACAGCGCCCATCCCAACGATTAAAATCTCCAAGGACACTGACCCGTTCAGCATTGGGTGCCCAGGTGGCAAACCGCACACCATGAATACCGTCAACCTCACATGGATGTGCTCCCAGAATGTTATAGATATGCCAATGTCTTCCCTCAGCGAAAAGATGCAAATCAAAATCGGATAATTGCGCAGCAAAATCATACGGGTCGTAAAAGGATTGCTGCTGATTTTCGCTATCATACCTTACTAACTGGTAATGTTGCGGTAAGTTATTCGCGTTACCCTGCCATTCGAACAGATCAGAATGACCAATGCGAGAAAAGAATTCCTGTGTGGATTCCAGCAACAGACGCTGTGTATGCGGTGAAAATATACGGATCGTAGCCTTGCCACCCGGTTCGCGGTGGCAACCCAATACGGTAAACGGGTCATGATGTCGGGCCTCGCAAATCAACATGAATTCGTCGGTTAACGTCGCTGCTTTATTATTAACCTTTGGCATGGGTAGAAAGCACCTTTTTGTTGTTAACAATTCGCATTCGTTGTCTTACCTGTTGGATTGTAATGTGTCATGGATAAAATTAATTGATCTATAACAATGCAAGTCATGTGCAAATGTTTATACTGTCAGTGCATTTTATGGAATAAATCTTCACAATCAGGAGTTTGCTGACCAATGCGATTCAATGCAGGTAATACTACCACGAGACCACGGTTAAACTAGGTGCAAATAAAAAACAAGCAGCTCGGATTTGGTGCATCGCTGCAAAAAAATGCGCTAGGCTTGTTAGTGAGAATTGACAATATTGCTGAATTTATGCGTATGGCTTGTAATGGCATGCAACTTGCCTCGTACATGACGATGTCATGGCAATTAACCCAAATTGAGAATAGTTATCCATGATGCACAGTAGCTCTCCGCGTTTTGTTAGCCGGTTAACGCGTGACACCCTGGCGATTATTATGGCCGGTGGTCGCGGTTCCAGATTGAAACATCTTACCGATTGGCGCGCCAAACCCGCTGTTCCATTTGGTGGAAAATTCCGCATTATCGATTTTCCCTTATCTAATTGCATCAATTCCGGCATTCGACGGATTGGTGTGTTAACCCAATATAAAGCCCATTCGCTTATCGTACATATTCAACAAGGCTGGGGGATGTTCCGGGGCGAATTTGGTGAATTTGTAGAATTGTTGCCCGCCCAGCAACGGATTGAGGCTGAATGGTATTCCGGTACCGCCGATGCCGTATTTCAGAATCTGGATATCGTGCGCGGACATGACCCCGAATACATTCTGATTCTGGCCGGAGATCATATCTATAAAATGGATTATGGCGAAATGTTAGTCGCCCATGTCCAGGCCGCTGCGGATATTACAGTTGGTTGTGTAGATGTGCCTATTGAAGAGGCCAGTGCCTTTGGCGTCATGGGCGTGGATGATAACGGTTTTATCGAATCGTTTACCGAGAAACCGGCGCAGCCTGCCCCCATGCCAAATAATCCAGCACGGGCATTGTGTTCCATGGGGATATATATTTTTAATCGTGATTTTCTCATCGAACAACTGATTGCGGATGCGGATCGGCCCAATTCCACCCGCGACTTCGGTCGCGATATCATTCCACAAGTCATCGAAAAATATCGTGCCTTTGCTTACCCGTTTCATAATCCTGCCACCGGTGACATGCATTATTGGCGGGATGTCGGTACCGTCGATGCTTATTGGAAAGCAAATCTCGAATTAATTGGCGTTACCCCTGAGTTAAACCTCTATGATCGTAACTGGCCAATCTGGACCTATCAGGAACAACTCCCGCCCGCGAAATTCGTCTTTGATGATGATAATCGCCGTGGCGTCGCAATTGATTCCATGGTATCCGGTGGCTGCATTATTTCTGGCGCCAGAGTGCATCACTCCTTGTTATTTTCCAGTGTGACCATCGATGCGTACAGTTTAATCGAAGATTCGGTGATCCTGCCTAATGTCAGTATCGGTGAAAATTGTATAATTCGCCGTGCCGTAATTGATAAGGAATGCATCATACCGGCAAATACCCAGATTGGAGTAAATCTTGAAGATGATCGCAAGCGGTTTTACCTTAGTGATGAAGGCATTGTTTTGGTCACGCCAGAAATGCTAGGTCAGCACGTACACCATGTCCGTTAAATCGCCGTTGAATGTTGTGCTGTTATGGCACATGCACCAACCGGTGTACCGCGATCTCCACACCAGTAATTACTTTTTACCGTGGACTTATCTGCACGCCATTAAGGATTATGTCGATATGATCGCGCATCTGGAGGCGATACCCGAAGCGCGAGCCGTCATCAATTTCACACCCACACTGCTTGAGCAGATCGACGACTATTCCCAGCAAATTTCCGATTATCTGCAAAACGGTTCAGAAATATGCGACCCTTTGCTTGAATCGTTAATTCGTCCGGTTCTGCCCCATAGTCCTGAATCACGTTTAACTATCATCAAACAATGCTTGCGCGCCAATGAAGAGCGTTTAATCAAACGTTACCCGCAATATGCCCATCTTGCCGATATGGCACGCTGGTTACTGCAGCATCCCGACTCCATCATGTATGTGGGCGAACAGTTTCTGATTGATTTATTAGTCTGGTTTCATCTTGCCTGGATGGGCGAATTCGTACGCCGCACGGATGATCGCATTAAAAAATTAATCGCAAAAGGTGCAGGCTTTGATCTGCATGATCGCAACGAGCTGCTGCGCGTGATGGGAGAACAAATTCGGCAGATTGTTCCCCGCTATCATCGTCTGGCGATGCTGGGTCAAATTGAATTATCGGTCACACCCTACGCCCATCCGATTGTGCCCTTGCTACTGGATATCAAAAGTGCACGTGAGGCAATGCCCGACGCCATTTTGCCGGCAATCGACGCGTATCCAGGTGGGGAAGAACGTGTAAAGTGGCATATCAACAAAGGGCTGGAAGTATTTCAGCATTATTTTGGTTTTAAACCCGCAGGATGCTGGCCTTCCGAAGGAAGTGTTAGCACGGCCACCATCGCGCAGTTACAGCAAGCCGGATTTAAATGGACGGCGACGGGTGAAACCGTCTTGCACAATAGCCTCAAACACGAGCCAGCACAGCCTGGCGAATCAAAATGCATACATGCTGCTTACCAATGTACCGACATGCCTGTTAATTGTTTTTTCCGCGATGATAATTTATCTGATCAAATCGGTTTTAAATATGCCACCTGGCATGCGGATGATGCCGTAGCAAATATGATCCATAACCTTGAGAATATTGCCACTGCGTGTGCTGAGCAGCCAAATCCGATTGTGTCGATCATTCTGGATGGTGAAAATGCCTGGGAATATTATCCGGAAAATGGCTATTATTTTCTAAGCGCGCTTTATAAATCATTAGCGAACCATGCCGGAATTCGTCTAACGACTTATTCGGATTATTTAGCCACTGCCACGCACCATCGTAAACTATCACAACTTGTTGCGGGTAGCTGGGTTTACGGAACGTTTTCCACCTGGATCGGAAGCCCGGATAAAAACCGCGGCTGGACGATGCTGGCCGATGCGAAACGAGCCTACGATAATCAGCTAAACCAGCAACAGTTTTCATCTGAAAAACTGGAAAAACTATCCATACAACTGGGTATCTGCGAAGGTTCCGACTGGTTCTGGTGGTTTGGTGATTACAATTCGGCAGATTCCGTCAATGATTTTGATTATTTATATCGATTGCAATTGTCCAATCTATATAACTTGCTCGAGATAGATCCACCCCAATATTTATCAGAAAGTTTCAGCCACGGTAGCGGCAACCCTGCCATGGGTGGCGTCATGCGACCTGGGCAGGAACATTGAGTGCCAACTAAGCCACATATACTGCATACACACCGCCGCAGTGGTGTGTTACTTCACCCCACATCCTTACCTGGCCCTGCATACAAAGGCCAAATCAGTCATGATGCCTATCGTTTCATTGAATATCTGGCGAGTTGTGGTATTTCAGTTTGGCAAATGTTACCACTTGGTCCAACCCACAGTGATGGTTCGCCCTATATGGCGCTATCAGCACACGCCTGCGACACAACATTAATCAGCCTGGCATGGCTGGTCGATCACAATCTGCTAGCATCCATTGGTGACGTGAACAATGCACTCGAACATGAAAAATATCTAAAAATCGCCCATGCGAACTTTAAATCTCTGCCAGAGCAAATCCTGGCGCCCTCGTATCAGCAGTTTTGTTCGAGTCACGCAGATTGGCTGGATGATTACGCGTTATTTATGGCATTACGAGAGGTGCATCACCATCTTCCCTGGATGCAATGGGACAAACCATTTCGTGATTGCACTCCAAAAGCCATGGCGCAAGCCAGAACAGATCATGCAACCCTGATTGATTATTATAAATTTTCACAATTTATTTTTTTCACGCAGTGGCATGAATTTAAAGCCTATGCGCAACAGCACAAAATACTGCTGTTTGGTGATATGCCAATCTATGTTGCCCTGGATAGCGCGGATGTTTGGTCGAATCGCGAATTGTTTGAGCTGGATGTCGATGGCAAGCCTGAAACGGTAGCGGGTGTGCCGCCAGATTATTTTTCTGCAACTGGCCAGCGCTGGGGAAACCCGCATTATCGTTGGAAAGCCATGCAGCAAGATCATTTCCTTTGGTGGCAGAATCGCATGCGAACCCAATTGGAATTGTTTGATCTGGTACGAATCGATCACTTTCGTGGTCTGAGTGCATACTGGGAGATACCTGCCGAGGCTGAATCGGCCATTCATGGACGTTGGGTTGATGCACCGGGCAAAGAATTGCTCGAAACACTCTATACAACTTTTTCCGAATTACCTTTGGTTGCAGAAGATTTGGGATTGATTACTGAAGATGTACACGAATTACGGCGCGCTTTTTCTCTGCCGGGCATGAAAATTTTGCAGTTTGCGTTTGATGGTAATCCGGCCAATATCTATTTGCCCCACCACCATGAATATAATGCCGTTGTCTATACCGGCACGCATGATAACGACACGACACTTTCCTGGTTTAATCAATTGCCGGCAAACAACCGTGAGTATATGTACCGTTACTTGAATGTTTCAGCTGCAACCTGGCCAACAGAAAACATTTCGTGGTTGCTCATTCAAACCGCGCTGGCATCCGTATGTTGTCTGGCTGTTGTACCGATGCAGGATATTCTGGGACTAGGCACAGGACATCGAATGAATACACCCGGCACAACTCAAGGTAACTGGTGTTGGCGGTTTAGCTGGTCGCAAGTTGAACCATCGGTTACGCAACGATTGCATGGTTTAATGCAACTCTACGATCGCTTGCCCGCATAGCAATCCGTTCAAATCCAGCACATACAGCCCATTTCAAATGGGTGACTTAGCAGGTCGTGATGTGGATACATTCGTATTAAATAGTAACTCAAGCCGGATAATTCCGGTTTAAGGCTTAGTTCAAAAATATGTTGGTCATCGTGCTGACTCACAAATGAAAACCGGTATTGAGCTTGTCGATGGAAAGTGTCGGGCTCATCCTCCGTTCCGAGTATGCATTCCAGTATCACATCATCCGGGCTGAGGCCATTGAGTTTGGCGCTTACCTGGATTTTAAGCGATTCGCCATCATAGATTTTGTCTACTACAGTATCGAGACGTTGTAGCGTCACGCCATTCCAGTGTGCGCGGATATGTTGTTTCCATTTTGCCAATAATTGGGCTGGTGTCCCATTGTTAGCGCTTAGGGTTCTATGCTGACGACATGCCGGGCCATAAAATTTACGAACATAATCGACTACCATTCGCTGTGAATTAAAAACTGGAATACACGATTTCATCGATTCTTTGGATAACTTGACCCATTTTGGCGAGTACCCTTGCGTATTAATATTGAAAAATGTTGGAATAATTTCATTTTCCAATAAATTCATCAAATCACCGGATTCTTCCTTGTCACGGCGTTCAGAGGTGGTCTGCTGTTCATGCGGATGGATGGCCCAACCATTCATGCCGTTGTAACCCTCGCCCCACCAACCATCGAGCACGCTTAAATTGATAACACCATTGATGCCGGCTTTTTGTCCTGAGGTACCACTCGCTTCCAATGGATATTCCGGCGTATTGATCCAAACATCCACCCCGGTGACCAGTTTCCGCGCCAAAGCCATATCGTAGCCTTCCAGTAATATTAACTTGCCGATAAATTCAGGCTTGAGTGAGTATTCATGGATGGTACGGATCAGTTCCTGACCTGGTAAATCACGTGGATGCGCCTTGCCTGCAAACATCAATAACACCGGACGTTGCGGGTCGTTCAACAATCGAGCGAGTCGTTGTGGGTCGTTAAATAATAACGTTGCACGTTTATAGGTGGCAAAGCGGCGCGCAAACCCCAATACCAGTACATTAGAGTCTGGTTGCGAGATATATTGCGAGATACGATTAATAATCGCTTCAGCGTGCCCGGAACGGTGAAAACGATCCAGTGTTCGGTGATACACATCTTCGAGCATCTGGGTTTTTAATTCCTGACGCATACTCCAGAATCGATGATCCGGTATGCTATCCAGGCAAGACCAGAATTTCTGGCTGAGTAATTCGCTGCGCCACTCGCGAAAACGCATATCAAACAGATTGACCCATTCGCGCGCCAAAAAGGTTTGCACATGCACGCCGTTGGTTATATGGATAATCGGATTTTCTTCCGGCGGAATTTGTGGCCAGACATAACCTTCCATCTGCGAAGCCACACTGCCATGAATTCGGCTAACACCATTATGATAACGTGATCCGCGTAAAGCCAGCGCCGTCATGTTAAAACTGCCATGGTTGGATGGAGTCGAACCAATACTGAGAAATTCCTGCATATCGATTCCCAGTTCCGTGACAAAACTGGCAAAGTAATGGGTCATCACACCGGCTTCAAAAATATCATGTCCTGCCGACACTGGCGTGTGCGTGGTAAATATCGTGTTTGCCGCTACAAATTCCAGGGCACTGGCAAAATCCAGATTTTCTCTCACTTTCTCGCGGCAACGTTCCAGTATTTGAAATGCAGCGTGACCTTCATTAATGTGCCAGGCGGTGGGGTAGATGCCCATTGCACGCAAAGCGCGAACACCACCGATACCTAAGACGATCTCCTGCTGGATGCGGGTAGTTTTATCGCCACCATATAATTGGAATGTAATAGATCGATCTTCGGGTTTATTACACTCCATATCGGTGTCGAGTAGATATAAATCAATGTGCCCTGCTTTGGTGTACCAGACTTTAACTTTTACAATATGCGCATTGACTTCAACATCGACACAGAGATCATTGTTTTGTGCATCTTTGGCCGGCGTTACCAGTAATTCGTCAAAATCGATCGATTTATAGTGGGCAATCTGATTGCCGTTGCCATCAATCGTTTGAGAAAAATAACCCTGCCGGTACAGCAATCCCACCGCAACAAATGGCACACCGAGATCGCTGGCTGCCTTGCAGTGATCCCCCGCGAGTATGCCCAGACCGCCGGAATAAATTGGAAAGCTTTCATGAAAACCAAATTCTGCGCAAAAATACGCCACCAAATCATTGTTGATATCGAGATTATTGATAATGTGCTTGTTGACGATTTTGTCCTGATAAGTCTGATAAGCCGACAAAACACGGCTATATTCTTCCAGATAGAGCAAATCTTCGGCAGCGTCATTGAGTATTTGCTGTGAAACCCGCCGCAGAAAGAGTTTGGGATTGTGGCGTACCGATTCCCATAAAGGCGGATCAAGACGATAAAATAGACCTCGTACCCCTCTGTCCCAGGTGTACATTAAATCATTTGCAAGCTTTGCCAGACCAGCCAATTTTTCTGGTAGATGTGGTCTGACTTCAAGTTTAAAACGGGTTTCTGTCATATTTACCATTTATCATCAATACTCTTCATATGGTTATAGTATCATGTCTGCAGCCTGGAGTTACCATAGCGGAAGCGGCAGTATTGGCGGATCGGTATTTACGCCAAAGTTAGTGCGGTAACTGTTCTGACTGCACTTCAAGGGTGCATTATAGTCATAAAATAGCGTTGCACGCCGGTAAAGCACCTGGAACACATGTTGCTAAGCGTAATTATCCTTTCTAAAAACAAGACAGGGAAAAATGCAGACTAAATCAGCAATACCAGCAACCTACACCAGTCATAGTCCAGCCTGGCTGGCGCTGCAACAGCATCAAAAGAAAATGTCGCTGCAAACTATGCGACAACTATTCAGTGAAGACGCGAATCGTTTTGATCGTTTTCACCTGAAGTTCAATGATATTTTGTTGGATTTTTCTAAAAATATCATCAACAGCGACACCGTTGTATTACTGCACAATTTGGCGCGGGAAAGAAACGTATCGCAATGGATCGCCCGCCTTTTTGCCGGGGAGAAAATCAACCATACCGAGGATCGCGCAGTTCTGCATACGGCATTGCGAAATCAGACCGATACTGTATTGTTGCTGGATGGCGAGAATATTTTACATCTGATACGCCAGCAACTGGCTCGCATGGAAGAAATTAGTGATTCGATTCGTCAATCTCGCTGGTTAGGTGCCAGTGGCAAACCTATAACTGATGTCGTGAATATCGGGATCGGTGGTTCCGATTTGGGACCTAAAATGGCAACCGAGGCATTACGCCCTTATTCGCAAACGCATCTCGGTGTTCATTTCGTGTCGAATCTTGATGAAAACCATATCAACGATACCTTGCAGAAATTAAATCCGGAAACAACGTTATTTATTGTTTCTTCAAAAACGTTTACAACACTTGAAACATTAACCAACGCACAGACAGCGCGAGATTGGGTGCTGGAGAATATCGAGGATCCGGTCTTATTAGCCAAACACTTTCTTGCGGTCTCATCCAACAAAAAAGCGGCAATTGAATTTGGTATTCATCCAGACAATATACTTGACATGTGGGATTGGGTTGGCGGCCGCTATTCGTTGTGGTCCACGATCGGATTACCTATCGCGATAGCGGCAGGAATGGATAATTTTCGCGCCATGTTGCGTGGTGCGCATGAAGTTGATCTTCATTTTCGTACTGCTCCACTAGAGCAGAATATACCTGTAATAATGGCATTATTAGGAATTTGGTATATTAATTTCTTCGGTGCAACGACACAGGCCATTTTGCCTTATGACGAACACATGAAGAGTTTTCCGGCCTATCTCCAGCAGGCGGATATGGAAAGTAACGGCAAATATGTTGATCGCAACGGCCAGCAAGTGGACTACGCAACTGGCCCGGTTATCTTTGGTGAAATTGGTATAAAAGGTCAGCATGCTTTCTATCAATTGTTCCACCAGGGTACGCATATTGTTCCTGCGGATTTTCTGGCACCGATAACCGACCTTCATTGTATTGCCTGTCATCATCGCCCATTGATGGCCAATGTTTTCGCCCAGACAGAAGCCTTGATGAAAGGTCGTACGCATGACGAAGCCATTCATGAAATGCAACAACAGGGATTGTCGCACGAACAAATCATGCAGTTACTTCCCTATCGAATCTTCCCCGGCAATCGACCAACAAATACTTTGTTATTCCAGACACTCGATCCCAAGACGCTAGGCTCACTTGTTGCGATGTATGAACATAAGATCTTTGTGCAGGGAATCATTTGGAATATCAATTCCTTTGACCAATGGGGTGTTGAACTGGGCAAGAAACTGGCTAAAGAAATCATCGATGAGTTGCAGGACGATCGGCCTGTTACCAGTCATGATTCCTCAACCAACAACCTGATTAATCATTACAAGCGCAACAGACCAAAATAGAAATTTGGCGGAGAGGGGTGAGCAAGGAAATTAGCAAAACCAACAGTTTGGTTTTGCTCCTTGCGAACGCCCGCGCCTCGGGCGAGGGCTGGACGGTCACCGACTGAAGCGCCAAAAAAAACCAGCACTGCTGGTTTTTATGTTTGGCGGAGAGGGAGGGATTCGAACCCCCGGGAGGCTATAAACCCCCAACGGTTTTCAAGACCGCCGCGTTAAACCGCTCTGCCACCTCTCCAAAATCTGTTAGTTTGCTGGTAATCCCAACACATTAACACGCTGGAAACCGCTACAAAAACCATCCTGGTTTTTGCCCTTCGGGCCCGCCTTTTGGCGGTTCAAATTTGCTCCTGGCAAATTTGTCTGCCACCTCTCCGGATGAAACATTTTGGTAACTGAAGGGTCGGGCAGAATACCCGAAAAGTGTGCAAGAATCCACTTGCATCAGGTGCTAATGCACCCTATATCAGGGTTTGATATTGCGCCCTATTGGGGTATCCTAGTGTCAGTTTAACCATTTGAGGTGATGAAATGTACGACAATCAGACAGTGATTTCTCGCGGTCGCGAGTCAGTACTGGAAACCAACAAAGTTATTCGCAATACCTACAGCCTGCTTTCAATGACGCTGTTGTTCAGTGCGCTGATGGCCTTCGTTGGTACCGTAATTCATATTTCACCGATGGTAAGTCTCATTTCTAGCTTTGGCGCGATGGGCCTGTTGTGGTTTGTGTTACCAAGAACGGCGCAATCGGCAGCTGGCATTGGTGTTGTTTTTGCCATCACTGGCTTACTGGGCCTGGGACTTGGCCCGATGTTAAATCACTATCTTGCAATGAGCCACGGTGGTCAATTGGTAATGACATCCCTGGGTGGTACCGGCGTGATCTTTCTGGGACTATCCGGTTACGCACTGACTACCCGTAAAAACTTCAGCTTTATGGCGGGGTTTTTAATGGTAGGTTTGCTGGTGGTGGTCTTGGCCTCGCTGGGCAATATCTTTTTCCTGATCCCGGCACTGCAACTGGCTATTTCCGCTGCAGTCATTATGCTGATGGCAGGCTTCATCCTGTTTGAAACTTCACAATTGATTCATGATCCAAATGCCAACTACATCATGGCGACGGCCAGTTTGTATCTATCGATACTTAATATTTTTACGTCGCTATTACAAATCCTTGGTGTTTTTGGCCGGGATGACTAAATCCGGTATAACAAGCTAAATCGAGCCCCGCTATTGCGGGGCTTCTTTTATGGAGAATTGATGGACACAGGGCTAAAAATTTTATCGGCGATTTTATTGATCGGCATGCTGGTATTTATTTTTCCGCGTATGCGCCACGCACTACAAAATGCCCCCAAGGGCACCCGTCAGGATTGGCTGGGATACATCATACCGTTAGCGGCTGTCGTGGGTTTTATTATATTTTTGATATTAATGGTAAAGCATTAATCCATCATTAGCGTATAAACGCGGCTCCATTCATGTATTTCACCAACACATCCGGAATACGTACGCTGCCATCCCCTTCCTGATAATTTTCCAGTATCGCCACCAAAGTACGACCAACGGCCAAACCTGAGCCATTGAGGGTATGCACCAGTTCTGGTTTACCGGTTTGCGGATGCCGATATCGCGCCTTCATACGGCGTGCCTGAAAATCTTCAAAATTACTGCACGAGGATATCTCACGATATTTATTCTGCCCTGGCAACCAAACTTCCAGATCATAGGTTTTCGTAGCAGAGAACCCCATATCACCGGCACACAAGGCCATGACGCGATACGGTAAATCCAGACGCTTCAGAACCTCTTCTGCATGCGCAGTCAATTCTTCATGAGCTTGATAGGACTTTTCTGGCTCAACAATTTGGACTAATTCGACTTTTTCAAATTGATGCTGGCGAACCATTCCGCGTGTGTCCTTGCCATACGAGCCGGCTTCGGAGCGAAAACATGGCGTATGACATACAAACTTGCGTGGCATCACGTGAGTATCGATGATGACATCCCGCACAATATTGGTGACGGGCACTTCGGCGGTTGGAATTAAATAAAATTCATGCTCACCGCTTAGCTTGAATAACTCTGCTTCGAATTTGGGCAATTGTCCGGTACCGCGCAAGCTGTCGGCATTGACCAGATAGGGAACATAAGTTTCAGTGTAACCGTGTTCCTGACTGTGCAGATCCAGCATGAATTGAATTAAAGCGCGATGTAATCGGGCGATCTGGCCACTCATTACGGCGAAACGGGCCCCCGTTATTTTGGTGGCGGTGTCGAAGTCGAGTTGGCCTAATGTTGTGCCGACATCGACGTGATCGCGTGGCGTGTAGTCAAATTTCCGGGGTATTCCCCACTTACGTAATTCGACATTGGCATTTTCATCTCTGCCATCGGGAACGCTGCTATGTGGAATATTGGGAATAGTCATCAATATTGCATCCAGATCGACCTGGATTTGGGTTAACTGACCTTCAGCACCCGCTAACTCTGAATTAATCTGATTCACAGCAGCCATCAACGCCGCAACATCCTGGCCTTTGGATTTGGCGATGCCGATGTCTTTGGATTGTTTATTGCGCTGGGACTGTAATTCCTGGGTTTTGACCTGAATGGCTTTGCGTTGTTGTTCAAGATTGCTGATTCGCTCTACATCCAAGGTAAATCCACGACGCGCAAGTTGTGCCGCAGTTTGATTTAAGTCATCGCGTATGTGTTTGGGATTTAGCATGGGTTACAACTTTTCATTTTCTGATTATTCATTGCAGGTGGCAGTCCACTGCACCATGTGGCCCGGTTTAACGATCGAACCCAGGTGTTCACAGATACTGGCGATCTTTTCAGGATCATCAAAAAATTCTACCACGATTGGCAGGTTCAGGGAGAGATCGACAAATTTGGCGCCATGAATAACGCCGTGCTCACCAAAGCCGGATATGCCGCGAAACACCGTGACTCCCCGTAATTTTTCCCAATCCCGCAAGCGTTTCAACAAGGTCGAAAGCTGTTGCTCGCCTTCGGTGAGGTAAATGCGCACCATGGTAACCGTTGATTGATTCATATCCATCTCCCGATTTTCATTCCCAGCCAGGTGGCCAACAGGCAAGTTACGACACTGGCCACGATATTGATCACCATTTTTCCAAACAAGGCTTGTTCCAATAAATTCATTGTCTCGATGGAAAATGAAGAAAAGGTGGTAAAACCACCGAGTAATCCGATGAGCAACAAGGCGCGCCATTCCATGCTCATGCTGCTGCGTTCGACCAGGAAGATGTACAATAAACCCATGACAAATGAACCGATGACGTTGACACTCAGTGTGCCAAATGGAAAATCTGTATTTGTGAATCGTTGGACCGATGATGAGGTTATAAAACGGAGCACAGAACCAACCGCACCACCGCCAGCGACCAGGGCCAATTGTGTTAACGATACTGTCACGATTCGTCTTTCACTTCTTTATCTAGTTGTCGCAAAAATGCCAGTCGCTCTTTGATCTTTCTTTCCAGCCCATAATCCGTAGGTTGATAATACGATTTTTTCGGCATGCCGTCAGGCAAATATTGCTCACCTGCTGCATAGGCATGTGGCTCATCGTGGGCATAACGATATTGTTTGCCATACCCCAGGTTTTTCATGAGTGTTGTCGGCGCATTACGTAAGTGGATTGGCACTTCGAGTGAGCCATACTGCTCAATATCGGTGCGCATGGCATTATAAGCGTTATACACCGCATTGCTTTTAGGCACGCAGGCGAGATAAATAACCGCTTGCGCCAATGCCAGCTCCCCTTCGGGTGATCCGAGGCGCTCCTGCACATCCCAGGCATTCATGGCTACATTGAGTGCATTGAGATCGGCGTTACCAATGTCCTCAGTGGCCATGCGCACGATACGCCTTGCCAAATAAATGGGATCACAGCCGCCATCGAGCATCCTCACTAACCAGTACAGCGCCGCGTCGGGTGCCGAACCGCGCACGCTCTTATGCAAGGCGGAAATTTGATCATAAAAATACTCACCCTGCTTGTCGAAACGTCGTGCCGATTGGGCCATGACATCTTTGAGTACCTGTGTATCGATTGTCTGCTGTTCGTCTGCCAGGTCAGAGGCGATCTCGAGTAGATTCAAAGCCCGGCGTGCATCACCATCTGCACTTTGAGCTAACTGATCGCGCAATTCGTCTGCCATGGTGATATTGGCAGCACCCAGCCCATACTGGGTATCGGCCAAGGCACGGTCAATGACGGCCCGAATATCACTGCATTCCAGCGGTTTGAGTACATAGACACGAGCGCGTGACAACAAGGCATTATTTAATTCGAAGGATGGATTTTCCGTGGTGGCGCCAATGAAGGTCACGGTGCCATCTTCCACATGGGGTAAAAATGCATCCTGCTGCGATTTATTAAATCGATGGACTTCGTCAACGAACAAGACGCTGCGGCGTTGCTCACGTTGCTTGAATAATTGAGCCTGTTCAATTGCTGCGCGAATTTCTTTCACACCTGACAGCACAGCTGAAATACTCAGGAATTCCGCATTGCATTGAGTTGCGATGATTCGTGCCAGCGTGGTTTTGCCGGTGCCGGGCGGCCCCCACAAGATCATGGAATGTAATTTCCCGGTTATGATCGCTTGATACAAAGGTTTGCCTTGCGCAAGCAAATGGCGCTGCCCTGCTACCTCGCAAATATTTCGCGGACGGAGACGATCCGCCAGGGGACGATAGTTGTCAGTCGTTATTGTTGTGAACAAATCCGCCATCATACTTTCAGGGATTGGTCTGCGTGTCGTCGATGACATCCACTCCCGCAGGTGGTGTGAAACGAAAAGAATTGGTATTGATTGTTGAATTATACTGCATGGTGGTAAAGGTCAGTCGGGTGGTCTGCCCAAATGAATCACGCATCTCAAATACAGTTAGTTTTTGTTTGTTAAACCCCAGTTTCACCGATTCGAAACCACTGTCGTTACCTTTGGGTGTTAATACAAACCAATCGGTTGAATTACTCATTCCCAGCGCTTCTACCTTATAGGCTTTATCCAGATCGGCCGGGTTGCTCAACACCGTGGCAGGTGAATTCGCTAACAACCCTTGCTGTAATTTGACGGTGACCTGTTCCAGATCGGCATCGTAACTCCATAGACGTTGCCCATCGGCAACATAGATCTGCTTGTAAGGCTTGTTGTACTCGAGATGGAATTTATTGGGGCTTTGCACACTCAGTGTGCCATAGCTGGTTTGCCGTTTTGCATTCGCATCGCCCTGGGCAGTTTGGGCAAAATCAGCACGTAAGGATTTCACCTTGCCGAGGTAACTCTGTAAATCACTGGCGTGAACGGTACTGGCCAGTGAGACACCAATTACTAATCCTGATAAAACAGTTTTCACAATCTTTCCTTCGGCGGTGGTGGCGCCAACACTTCGCGATTGCCATTGCTTTCCTGCGGGCCCACAACACCAGCGGCTTCCATGGACTCGACCATGCGTGCCGCGCGGTTGTAACCAATTTTCAAGCGTCGTTGAATACCGGAGATCGAGGCGCGGCGTGATTCGGTGACAATGCGGACGGCCTCGTCATACAGCGGGTCTTGTTCACTGTCATACTCCGTCGGTTCAATACCGGCCAGACTGACGGTGCTACCGGATTCAGCCAGATTACTGATGAGAATATCTTCCTCGTATTGCGGCTTGCCTTGTTGTTTCAGGTATTCCACCACACGTTGTACTTCCTGATCAGACACATAGGCGCCGTGGATACGAATGGGGACGCCGACACCAGGTGGCAGATATAACATATCACCATGACCGAGCAATTGCTCGGCACCCTGCTGATCCAGAATCGTACGTGAATCGATACGCGACGACACCTGGAAGGCAACACGCGTTGGAATATTCGCTTTGATCAACCCGGTCAACACATCGACTGACGGTCGTTGTGTTGCCAAAATCAAGTGCACACCTGCGGCACGTGCCTTTTGTGCCAGACGCGCAATGAGCTGTTCGACTTTTTTACCGACCAGCATCATCATATCAGCCAGCTCATCGACGATCACCACGATATACGGTAATGGTGTCAACTCAGGTGCGGGCTGGGCTGCATCAGCGGGCCATAAGGGATTCAAGATGGGTTGTTTGCTATCAATTGCATCCTGAACCTTTTTGTTATAACCGGCGATATTGCGTACCTTCAGCGCTGACATCAATTGATAACGCCGATCCATTTCCACCACGCACCAGCGCAAGGCACTGGCCGCCTGCTTCATATCGGTGACCACCGGTGCAAGCAAATGTGGAATACCTTCATAGATCGAGAGTTCCAGCATCTTTGGATCGATCAGAATCATGCGCACATCGGTTGGCTTGGCGTTATATAAAATACTCAACAGCATGGCATTGAGCGCAACAGATTTACCTGCGCCGGTCGTACCGGCAACCAGTAAGTGCGGCATCTTGGCTAAATCCGCCACCACCGGTGTACCACTGATGTCTTTACCCAAGGCCAAGGTTAATGGTGATTTGGCATGTTCGAATTCGGCTGACTTAAGTGTATCGATCAGCTGCACCACTTCGCGTTCTTCATTGGGGATTTCCAAACCCACGGTCGGTTTGCCGGGGATCACCTCAACGATGCGTACACTGATCGCGGATAAGGCGCGCGCCAAATCTTTCGCGAGATTGGTAATTTGACTGACCTTGACGCCAGCAGCCGGTTGCAATTCATACCGGGTGATGACCGGGCCGGGATGCACTTCGACAACGCGTGCCTCAATGCCAAAATCGGCCAGCTTCAATTCCACCTGACGCGAAATCGCCTCAAGCGATTCTTTGGACATCTGCCGTGTGGATTTATTTGGCGCATCGAGGATCGCTAGCGGAGGCAAACTGGCATCTTCATCTGCGGCAAATAACGGCACCTGTTTTTCTTTTTGTTCACGGGCACTGACTTGTGGCGCTTTGATGACGGGTTCAATACGTGGCGGTGTACGTATTACCGGTTCGTCTTCATTTGTCTCGTCTGCCAGGACTATTTTGCGTTTGGCTGTTTGCATTTCCGGCATGACCTTATCGGTCAGTACCGGCGGTTCGGAGACAACGCGGCGAAATTTGATACGCCAGGCCTGGAAGTATTCTTTGGTTAGTTCGGCCAGGTTGAGAGACCAATCACCAATCACATCCATGACCCGGAACCAGGACAGATGCGTGAACAAGGTGATGCCACTGAAAAAAAAGGCTAACAGCAAAATCGTGGCGCCCAATCTTCCAAAGATTTGAGCCATAAACGCACTGACAATTTTGCCGAGAATTCCACCCGCATCCAGCGGCAGAATATGCCCACCCTTATCGTAAAGACTGGCCAGTGCGCAGCCAGCGAAGATGGTCATTAAAAATCCACAGCTGCGAATGGCGAAGGCACGCAGATCATTGAGATCAAGGGAAAATTGACGATATATTAACCAACCGCTATAGCCCAACATCAACGGAAAAAGATAAGCCATCCAGCCAAAAGCCAACAGGACGATGTCGGCCAGCCAGGCGCCCAGATGGCCACCCAGGTTATGGATGGTGGAGCCCGTGCTGCTATGGGTCCAGCCCGGATCGGCCGGGTTATAGCTCAACAGGGTCAGTAAAAAATAGACAGCAATAGAGGTCAGTACAAATAGCACCGCTTCCCGGATACCACGTTGCATCTGAGCGGATAAAGGAGCCTTAACAACCGTTTGTTTTGCTTGCGCCAATGTCTAATTCACTTCTTTAAGAAAGTTATATAAGTGCTGATTATATATGATAAATACGAATCAGCCGAGCGCAATTAATGCCGGATGCACTATCTTTCCGGCCGCCACGTTGATACCTGATTTCAATTCCGGCTGGTCCTGCCAGCCTGGCTGAGCTAGCCGCAGAATATAGGGAACCAGTGCAGCCGACAATGCTTGCGATGCCGTCCGTGGGACTGCCCCTGGCATATTAGTCACACCAAAATGAACCACGCCTTCATACAGATAGGTTGGCGCCAAATAATTCGTTGGATGAATAGTTTCAATACAACCGCCTTGATCGACCGCAATATCGATTATCACGCTCCCGGGCAGCATTTGTTTCACCAATTCCTGTGAGACCAATTTTGGGGCCCTGGCACCCGGAATCAGTACTGCACCGATTAACAAATCGGCCTGTTTGACCGCCGCTTCCACCGCTTGTGTGTATGGGTGTAAGGCGGTGACATTTGGACCAAGCGCACGCATGGCGGTCAATTTTGTTCGTTGCGTATCAAACACAATAACGTTGGCACCCAAGGCCTGTGCGACAGCGGCAGCACTGCCACCCGCCACGCCGCCACCGAGAATCACCACATTACCGCGCTCTGCTGCTGGCAATCCACCTAACAGGACGCCACGACCACCTTGTGGCTGATGCAATAATGTTGCCCCAATTTGTGTGGCCAGTTGACCAGCGATATCACTCATGGGAGCCAATAGAGGAAGCTGACCAGCCTCTTGCACAGTCTCAAATGCCACTGCGGTGATGCCGATATCAACCAGGGCCTTGAGTAGTGTCGGCTCTGCCGCGAGATGCAAAAAGGAAAACAGTAGCTGGTCCGAACGTAACAACTCAATTTCGCCGGGTTGCGGTTCCTTCACTTTGACAATCAATTCTGCGTCAGTAAATAGGGACTTTGCGTCAGATGCGATGTTAACGCCGCTGGCGCGATAATCGGCATCCGAATATCCACTCAGCTGTCCTGCGCCATGCTGCATACTCACAATGTGCCCATGCCTGATCAATTCCGCACAGGCCGCCGGTATGAGCGCCACGCGGCCTTCCATGGGTTTGATTTCCCTGGGCACACCTATATGCATAAGAATAACTTTACCCTCTGCCGACCATTACGTACCATAGTCTATGTCAAAACCGAGTATGATTTGCACACTGTGCGCATCCGCTTTAAATAATCTTAACGTCTCTGGAGTTACTGCATGACAACCAAGCATTGCCGTTTATTGATTTTAGGATCAGGTCCATCTGGTTATACCGCTGCGGTATATGCCGCGCGCGCCAATTTAACACCGGTGCTAATTACAGGTATGCAACAAGGCGGTCAATTGACCACCACAACAGAAGTGGACAACTGGCCCGGTGATGTACATGGTTTGATGGGGCCGGCATTGATGGAACGCATGCAGCAACACGCCGAACGTTTCAATACAGAAATTATTTTTGATCACATCAACAAAGTTGATTTTAAAAGCAAGCCATACACGCTCACGGGAGACAGTGGCGTTTACACCTGCGATGCCTTGATCATCGCCACTGGTGCATCGGCGATGTATCTGGGCTTGCCATCTGAAGCAGCCTTTATGGGCAAAGGCGTATCGGGTTGCGCCACGTGCGACGGATTCTTTTATCGTAATCAGAAAGTTGCTGTGGTTGGCGGCGGTAACACCGCAGTGGAAGAAGCCTTGTATTTATCCAATATCGCTGCACACGTCACCGTGATCCATCGGCGCGACAAATTTAAATCCGAAAAAATTCTCTCCGACCAGTTAATAGAAAAGTCAAAGACTGGTAACGTTACCATCGAATGGAATCATAGTCTTGATGAAGTACTGGGTGACAAAAGTGGTGTCACCGGCATACGTATCAAGAATGCAATCGATGGCAAGACCAAACAGCTCGATCTGATGGGAGTATTTATTGCGATTGGACACAAACCCAACACCGAAATTTTCGATGGTCAGGTCGAAATGGATCATGGCTACATTAAAGTAAAAAGTGGCAGTGCCGGTAATGCCACTGCGACCAGCGTCCCGGGAGTATTCGCTGCGGGTGATGTTGCTGATCATATCTACCGTCAGGCCATTACCTCAGCCGGAACCGGCTGCATGGCCGCATTGGACGCCGAAAAATATCTCGACGCACTGGAGAAAAAATAATACCTGCCTGACCATGTGTCGCACGATCCAGCATAACGGATCGTGCGACACATGGTTGCCGTGACATGTATGCACGCTAAAATCATCGGGTCACTCGCAGAGATATCCCCTGCCGACTGGAATCGATTAGCCGGTGCTGACAATCCGTTTGTACAGTATGAGTTTCTTGCTGCACTAGAGCAGCATCGCTGTTTACAGGAATATGGCTGGTATCCACAGCATATTTTAATCGAATCAAATGGCACCATTGTCGGCGCCATGCCAATGTACATCAAAGATAATTCCTACGGTGAAATGGTGTTTGATTGGGGTTGGGCCGATGCCTATCAGCGCGCGGGTTTACGCTATTATCCAAAACTGGTCACTGCGATACCCTATACACCGGCAACCGGGCCGCGTTTGCTGATAGCAGATGATTACCATTTTGAACAGATTGCCAATGAACTGGTCCAGGCGGCAATCACACATGCATCACATCATGGGTTATCAAGTATTCATTGGCTGTTTCCCCAGTCACGTGACAGAGATTTTTTCAATTCTCATGATTTGATCTTGCGCATGGGATTGCAGTTCCAGTGGGAAAATCAGCAATACACCTCGTTTGATCACTATCTTGAACACTTAAGTGCCGACAAACGTAAAAAAATCAAGCGTGAACGGCGCCGTGTTAGTGAGCAAGATATTCAACTTGAAATTCGCCACGGCGATGAAATGACAGAGGAACTCTGGGATATCTACCATCGCTTTTATTGCAACACCTTCGAACGCAAAAGTGGCATGCCTACTTTGAGCCTGGAATTTTTTAAAAGTATTGGCGCAACGATGCCTCGTCAGGTAGTGGTCGTATTTGCGTCACATAATGGCAAACATGTGGCCAGCGCTTTTAATTTACGCGGCACCACCACGTTATATGGACGTCATTGGGGTTGCGCTGAGGATTATCACAGCTTGCATTTCGAAGCCTGTTATTATCAGGGCCTGGATTATTGCATCGCGCAGCAATTGCAGCGTTTTGAACCCGGCGCCCAGGGCGAGCACAAACTCAGTCGCGGTTTTTTGCCAACACCTGTATGGTCGGCGCACTGGATCGCCCAGCCGCAATTTCGTGATGTTATTGCACGGCATGTGCAACGTGAGCGTGTCGCCATGGAACACGAACAGATGGCATTACTGGAACATTCCCCGTTCAGGCAAACCTGAAAATATTCAAGCCCCAACAGGAAAATATTTTTATCCGGGTATCCGGTTATAGACAGTAATTTTACGCATAATTAGCCACCATTATTCTCTAGAGGAGAACCGCAAATATGTCTGGCCATGGTATCCATGTGCATGCTGCACATGATCATGAGATTGAACACCAAGCCCATAAAGGGCCGGGCTTAGCTCAATATATTGCAATCTTCACCGCCATCATGGCAACGCTGGGCGCTGTTATCGGTTATCAGGTTGCAACCACACTCAACGAGGCCATGTTATATAAAAATGAAGCTGTGCTAAAAAAAACCGAAGCCTCGAATCAATGGAATTTTTATCAGGCTAAATCCAGCAAACAGCATTTGATGACGATTGCCGCCGATCTCAATAAAGGTGCTGCATCTAAAAAGTATATTGAGCAGGCTGCCCGTTATGATGAAGAGAAAAAAGCCATCAAACTAAAAGCCGAAGAACTTGAGGCTGCCTCAGAAAAAGCCAATGAACATAGCGCGGAGTTGTTACATCCTTTGCATCTGTCTGAACAGGCGATGACGCTGATTCAAATTGCCATATCGCTGGCTTCGATCACGGCGCTAACGCGTAAACGCTGGCTGTTTATTGTCGCAGGTATTTCAGCTGGTGGCGCGTTCGTTCTCACCGCAATTTCATTTATGGTGTAACTGAAAGAATGAAATCAATTCTCTACGACTGGGGCGGGTTTAACGTCTGGTTGTTTCACCGTATTAATAATATTCGCGGATCGTTAATCGATCCGCTGATGCAACTCGGCACCCAGCTAGGTAGCCATCAGTTATTCTGGTTGTATGTCACGTTAATCATTCTGGCCAGATTACGGCAGTCCGAGTTGCGCGATTCACAACGAATTCAGTTTACCGAGCAGCAATCCTCTGCCTGGCTGGTTGTCATTGCCACTTTAATCCTGACCTATTTTATTGAAGCCTGGTTAGTTGGTGCATTGAAACAGATGTTTAACTTTCCTCGTCCCCCGCTGGCACTTGCACCAGAAACAATGCATTTACTGACGCATAAATCCGATATGCACCACAGCTTGCCGAGTGGTCATGCTATTTTTGCCGCCACTCTGGTTGCCAGTCTTTGGCCGGTGACAAGGCCACGGTTCAGAATATTCCTGGTTCTATTTGTAATGTGGGTGGGTGTTTCCCGCATTAATCTGGGTATTCACTTTCCAGCTGATGTGGTGTACGGTGCAATCATTGGTGTGAGTTTAATTCTGATAGTGCGCCGACTGTTATGGTTATTTATCAAAGATCCTCATCTCGCCACATAATGCCGCATACCTGATCATGAAGCCTCATCATGGTCCGCCTTTTTTTCTTGACCGACTTCAACCCTGTGAATTTCCGGATGTAGCGCTTGCGCTGACTGAGCCAGATGGTTTACTCGCAATCGGTGGAGACTTATCTTCGGCGCAACTGCTGGCGGCTTATCGCCAGGGAATTTTCCCCTGGTACAGCACAGGCCAACCTATATTATGGTGGTCGCCGAATCCTCGTGCCGTATTAATACCTGGGCAGATAAAAATATCCCGCAGCATGGGCAAGACGCTCAGGCAGGGTAAATTCAGGATTACATTCGATACTTGTTTTGAAACAGTTATTGCCAATTGCGCCACCTCTCGTAAAGATGGCCGCGGTACCTGGATCACCCCGGAAATGCAATCAGCTTATATAAGGCTGCATATAGAAGGTTATGCCCATTCCGTTGAAGTATGGCAGGATGATATTCTTGTGGGCGGCTTATATGGGATTAGTCTGGGCAGCGTATTTTTTGGTGAATCCATGTTCTCATTGGCCAGCGATGCGTCAAAAGTTGCACTGATATATCTGGCAAGCCAATTGCAGCATTGGGGATTCAAACTAATTGATTGCCAGGTACAATCTTCTCATCTGGCCACGCTGGGAGCAAAAGCAATCAGTCGCGATGAATTTATTGCACAGTTGACAATGTATGTCGGGCAACCATCGCGTATCGGCAAATGGCAATTGGATAACGATTTGGCACAACCAATTCAAATATTATGACAGCACATAATGAATTATTAGGCTTGTTACAGCGACTGCGATTTTATGTTACACCACAACACGTGTGTAGCTATCTGCCGCGCAATGATGCCGTCACACTATTCGCCGATCCCGCCGCAGTGATGAATGAGCGCATGTACAGCACCCTGGTCACACTGGGATTTCGCCGTAGCGGCGAGCACATTTATCGTCCCCACTGCCCCAACTGTCGTCAGTGTGTGCCTGTCAGAATAGCGGTGAATGACTTTGTGCCGAATCGTTCGCAGCGACGCAACTTGCAAAACAACCGTGACGTCACCACACATTGGCAGGATGCCCACTTTACTCAAGAACATTTTGATTTATATAAACAGTACGTCGTAACGCGTCATCCGGGAAGTAGCATGGCGACGGATGACCCGGAACAATATCAACGCATGATGCTGACGACCTGGGGCAGTGCACGCTTGCTGGAATTGCGTCATCAGGGACAACTTCTGGCTGTGGCGATGACGGATTGGCTGGACGATGGTCTATCTGCTGTCTACACGTATTTTGACTCACAAGAATTCCAACGTGGCTTGGGCATCTACTCCATACTGCAACAAATCGAAACAACCCGTCAGCTTGGTCACCCCTATTTGTATTTAGGTTACTGGATTGCCGCCTGTGACAACATGTCGTACAAACGTAATTTTTCCGCCCTGCAATATTTCGACGGCCAGTCCTGGTCTCCCATATCCAACTATAAATAATAAATTTTCCCTAAAACAATCAGTTAAACCAAAGAGTGAAGAAACTTGATTAGTTTGGATATCCCTGTGAGTAATATTGCAGCTATCCACTTTATTTACTTGTACATGATCTGGCTCAAGTCCAGTTGATTTTCTGTCGATAGTATTGTCATCAAAGTGTCATCGGTCTGTAACTTTGCGGATAGATCGATGTCATAGGGTAGTTAGAGTCAAACTCAAAACTCTCGCTGGAGGGAAACATGATCAGCTTTCTGTATCGTATCGTCTCGCAGTTCGAACGAGAAAATGGTCACCGTCCCAATCTGATTTTTCTCCATCCGGCACACATGGAGGCATTACAATGTGATCTTGCCTCAATCCATGGTTTGGGCGAACTGGTCCGTTTTCTGGGTATGGAAATCATTGTCGATGCTGAAATTGTGCACCCACAAGTGATGTGGAGCGGAACTGAAGGGATATCAGCCATCGCGGGCTAGGCTGTTTCGCGTCCTATTAGCCGCCCGGGTTCTCTGGCTGGCATTATTACCCCTTATGGATTTTGAATATTCTGCCGATTTCAGGCATTATTCGCGCTGCTTTTTGCCGGATCACAGCTGCGGGGAGAAATGGCTAAAGAAGAAGGTATAGAGATGGAAGGCACGGTGGTTGATACCCTGCCGAATACGATGTTTCGTGTCGAATTAGCCAATGGGCATGTCGTTACTGCTCATATTTCAGGCAAAATGCGCAAGAATTACATTCGAATCCTGACCGGGGACAAAGTCATGGTCCAATTGACGCCCTATGATTTAACCAAAGGCCGTATAGTTTTCCGCGGGAAATAAAACCCATCCCATTTTCAGACACTTAAAACAAAACGCCCTCGGATGAGGGCGTTTTACTTTCAAGCTTTCAAAATAATTACTTGGCGGTAGCCAACTCGTCTTTGGCTTCCATTTCCAGATGCAGCGCATCGTTACGTAAAGTAAGTCGCACATGACCGCCATGGGCAAGTTTACCGAACAACAATTCTTCTGCCAGTGGCTTCTTGACTCTTTCCTGGATGACGCGCGCCATCGGCCGTGCCCCCATCTGCGGGTCGTAGCCGTGCATGCCTAACCAGGTGCGTGCCTCATGGTCAACATCGAGTGTGACACCCTTCTCTTCGAGTTGCGCTTCGAATTCAAACAGGAATTTATCGACCACACGGGTGATCACTTCTGTCGTCAGTGCCTTGAACTGGATTATTGCATCCAGACGATTGCGGAATTCCGGGCTAAACATCTTTTTAATGGCTTCCATCGCATCCGTGGCATGATCCTGCTGCGCAAAACCGATGGAGGCGCGTTGTTGCAATTCCGCCCCCGCATTTGTCGTCATGACGAGAATGACATTGCGGAAATCGGCTTTACGGCCGTTGTTGTCCGTCAATGTGCCATGATCCATCACTTGCAATAACAGGTTAAATACATCCGGGTGAGCCTTCTCAATTTCATCCAATAACAAGACCGCATGCGGGTGTTTGTTAATTGCTTCAGTCAACAAGCCACCTTGATCAAATCCAACATAGCCTGGTGGCGCGCCAATTAAACGCGATACCGTGTGCCGCTCCATGTATTCGGACATATCAAAACGAATTAATTCAATGCCCATAATCTTGGCAAGCTGACGCGTTACTTCGGTTTTACCAACACCGGTAGGACCTGCAAACAGGAAAGAACCGATCGGTTTCTCGTCGTTGCGTAAACCTGCCCGAGCTAATTTGATTGCTGAGGCAAGACCTTCGACTGCCTGATCCTGGCCAAAAATAACCAGTTTTAAATCGCGCTCGAGATTTCGTAGCGCTTCTTTGTCACTGGTAGAAACGGACTTGGGTGGAATTCGTGCAATTTTGGCCACAATTTCTTCGATTTCACGCACACCGATGGTGCGTTTGCGCTTCGAGGGCACTTGCATACGTTGATTGGCACCCGCTTCATCGATCACATCGATGGCTTTGTCCGGTAAATGGCGATCATTGATATACCGATCCGCCAATTCTACGGCAGAGCGAATTGCCTGACGGGTATAACGAACACTATGGTGATCTTCAAAGCGGCTTTTCAAGCCGTCCAGGATTTGCACGCTTTCTTCCACGGTAGGTTCGGTGACATCAATTTTCTGGAAACGGCGACTTAGTGCGCGATCTTTTTCAAAGATGCCGCGGTATTCCTGATAGGTTGTCGAACCGATACACTTGAGGTCGCCGGAAGCTAATACTGGTTTGATAAGGTTGGACGCATCCATTGCACCGCCGGAAGCCGCACCCGCACCGATGATGGTATGAATCTCGTCGATGAACATGATCGCACCCGGTTCACGCTTGATCTGGGTGATAACGGCTTTAAGGCGTTTTTCAAAATCACCACGGTATTTTGTACCCGCGAGTAAAGCGCCCAGATCGAGCGAATAAATTGTACTATTTGCCAAAATCTCTGGAACTTCACCATCAACAATTTTTTTCGCCAGGCCTTCGGCTAACGCGGTTTTACCAACGCCAGCCTCACCGACAAACAACGGATTATTTTTACGGCGACGACACAGTACCTGAATCGTGCGTTCCAGTTCATGTTTACGGCCAATCAGCGGATCGATCTTGCCGGCTTTGGCCAGTTTATTCAGGTTGGTAGCAAACTGAGTTAATGGATCCTGTGATTTGTCTTCACTATCCTCTTCGGAGGTGCTTTCAGGATTGGCACGTTCATCATCACTAATTTTGGAAATGCCGTGTGAAATGAAATTCACCACTTCCAGACGGGTGATGCTTTGTTTCTTCAGGAAATACACGGCTTGCGATTCTTGTTCGCTGAAAATCGCGACGAGCACGTTAGCGCCAGTCACTTCATTTTTACCGGAAGATTGCACATGAAAGACCGCACGTTGCAACACACGCTGAAAGCCTAGTGTCGGTTGCGTATCACGATCATCATTCGTAGGCAGTAACGGAGTGGTTTCTTCCAGGAATTCGTTCAATTCTTTACGTAAGCGTTCCAGATTGGCACCGCAGGCGCGGAGCACATCGGCGGCAGAAGGATTGTCCAACAACGCCAGTAACAAATGTTCGACGGTCATAAACTCATGTTTATGATCCCGCGCCATTTTAAAGGCGTTGTTGAGTGAATTTTCCAACTCTTTGCTTAACATAACGCTAAACCTCTTCAGCTATCAGCTTCCATCGTACACAGTAGCGGATGTTCATGTTTGCGTGAATAATCATTCACTTGCACTACTTTGGTCTCGGCGATTTCCCGAGTATAAACACCACAAACCCCGCTTCCTTTGGTGTGCACATTAATCATGATATGTGTAGCCTTTTCACGATTCATGCCAAAATATTTCTCCAGCACGTGCACAACAAACTCCATAGGTGTGTAATCGTCATTTAACAGAATTACTTTATACATACGCGGACGTTTTAATTGTGGTTTGGCTTCCTGTAATGCCAAGCCATCATCACTGCGTCCGGGAATCATTGGTTCACTCATCGTGTATAAACCATGTCAAATTAAGGGGTTAGAGCTATTCTACATCGGTATTTCAGTAACTAGTAACATGCATCATAGGGATTTTTGTCTATAGTTAAAAGGGTCCGTTTCCCGTGTCGTCACTCTTTAACAGCTATGCAGTGATATTCGCCTGATATCCGCGTGGGCAAAGGTGGAACGGCAGTTTGCTCTCAAAATCACGTTAGGAGGCATGGAAGGATGGCTACAGGAATCGTTAAGTGGTTTAGCAATGCCAAGGGTTATGGGTTTATCTCTCCAGAACAAGGCGGCGATGATATATTTGCCCATTTTTCAGCCATAACGATGGATGGCTATAAAACTCTCAAGAAAGGTCAAAAAGTGGAATTTGAATTTACCCATGGACCAAAAGGGTTGCACGCGACGGAAATCAAGCCAGCGCACATTTTTGAAGGCAATAGTACGACACACTGAGTCAACTTGTTGCCATTACCAGGCGGGTGCATCAAACGGTGTACCCGCTTTTTTCTACGTGATACCGATCGCGATAAATTAATTACATATTGTTAATCATGGCATCGCCAAATTCAGAACAACTCAATAATTTGGCACCGTCCATCAGACGTTCCAAATCATATGTAACCGTTTTGGCCGCAATCGCTCCCGACATACCTTTGATAATCAAGTCGGCAGCTTCCACCCAACCCAGATGGCGTAACATCATTTCGGCTGACAAAATGATCGAGCCCGGATTGACTTGATTCTTGCCGGCATATTTCGGGGCAGTTCCGTGGGTTGCTTCAAACATGGCGATGGTGTCGGATAAATTCGCGCCCGGCGCTATGCCGATGCCACCAACCTGCGCGGCTAGTGCATCTGAAATATAATCACCATTGAGGTTTAAGGTGGCGATGACCGAATAATCTTCGGGCCGCAATAAAATCTGTTGCAGAAAGGCATCAGCAATGACATCTTTGATCACAATGGGCTTGCCGGTTTTAGGATGATTGAATTGACACCAGGGGCCTTTGTCAATTTCCTTGGCACCAAATTCTTCCTTGGCCAACTGATAGCCCCAATCCTTAAACCCCCCTTCGGTAAATTTCATGATGTTGCCTTTATGCACCAACGTGACGGAATCGCGATTATTATCGATGGCATATTGAATCGCGCGACGTACCAGTCGTTGGGTACCTTCGGCAGACACTGGTTTAATACCGATGCTGGAGGTGTCAGGAAAACGGATTTTTTTGACGCCCATTTCCTTTTGTAAAAAGGCAATGACTTTTTTAACCTGATCGGTACCTGCTGCCCATTCGATACCCGCGTAAATATCTTCAGAGTTTTCTCTGAAAATTACCATGTTGGTTTTTTCCGGTTGTTTCACCGGGCTGGGTGTTCCCGTGTAATATCGAACCGGACGTAAGCAGACATATAAATCGAGTTCTTGCCGCAATGTCACGTTCAGGGAACGTATACCACCACCCACCGGCGTCGTCAGTGGGCCTTTGATGGAAACCACAAAGCGTTTTACCGCATCCATGGTTTCTTCAGGTAGCCAGACATTCTCGCCGTAAACCTTCGTAGCTTTCTCTCCCGCATACACTTCCATCCAGGCAATCTTGCGCGTTGCGCCGTAGGCTTTCTGCACGGCAGCATCGGTGACTTTGCGCATTACCGGTGTAATATCGATGCCGGTCCCGTCGCCCTCAATAAAAGGAATAATCGGGTTTTCCGGTATATTCAGTGACTGATCTTTATTGACGGAGATGGCTTTGCCATCAGCAGGTACCACAATTTTTTGATATTTCATAATTTCCGTTCGATTCGTTGGTTAGCGGGAAGCGTGATTGTAGCAAAACACGTTACCATATCGGCATGCAACTGCTCGCTTTTAATAAACCCTTCGGCGTGGTCTGCCAGTTCCGGCCGCATGGCGATGATCGCACACTCAAGGATTTCATTACATTGCCAGAAGTGTATCCAGCTGGCCGCCTGGATAAAGACAGTGAAGGCCTGCTGTTGCTGACCGATAATGGCGCGCTACAGCATGCAATCACCGAACCGGAGCAGAAAATGTCCAAAACCTACTGGGTTCAAGTTGAAGGTGAACCCAGCGATACTGCCTTGCGGGTATTGCAAGATGGAGTGCAGCTCAAAGATGGTCTTACCCGACCGGCACAGGTCGAGGCGATTCAACCACCGGATTTATGGGAACGCTATCCCCCGGTACGCTTTCGACAAACTATCCCTACTTCCTGGTTAGAGATAACGATTCAGGAAGGACGCAATCGTCAGGTGCGGCGTATGACCGCTGCCGTCGGGTTGCCGACCCTGCGACTGGTCCGGGTTGCGATCGGTCCATGGGCTTTAGGCGATCTCAGTCCGGGTCAATGGCAGATATTATCAATTCCTGCAGATATCAACTCACGCCTTGCACGCACGGGTATGGCAAAATCACCTTCATGAGATCATTACCGCATGTCACGGTCGCATCAGTACTGGAGCGCGACGGAAAATTCTTACTGGTGGAAGAAACCATCGGCCATGGCCATGTATTGAATCAACCAGCCGGACATCTGGAACAAAACGAAACTCTTGTCGATGCGGTGGTGCGTGAAACCCTGGAAGAAACCGGCTGGCTCATGCGCCCGACTTTTCTTACCGGCATTTACAGGTGGAGTAATGCACAGGCCAAAGTCACTTATGTACGTTTTTGTTTTGCCGGCGTGTTACTACAACATGATGCAACCCGTTCACTCGATAAAGGCATTATTGCCACACATTGGCTCAACCTTGATCAAGTTAAAAATAATCTACTGCCTCTGCGCAGTCCGTTGGTGATGCGTTGCATCGACGATTATCTTGCCGGGCAACGCTTTGACTTGAACATGATCACTGAAGTCATATGAACTATCCCAATATTCCTGCCGATGCCAACATCAGCGTTGGCATGTCCGGTGGCGTTGATTCATCTGTTAGCGCACTGCTGCTCAAGCAACAAGGTTATCGCGTGCGCGGTATCTTCATGAAAAACTGGGAAGGTGATGATACCGATGAGCATTGCGCGGCCGAAGCAGATTTAAAAGATGCCCGTGCAGTGTGTAACACGCTTGGAATCGATCTGCATGGCGTCAATTTTTCCGATCAGTACTGGGATCGCGTGTTTCAATATTTCTTGTCGGAATACAGTCTTGGTCGCACACCCAATCCTGATGTTCTGTGCAACAAGGAAATTAAATTTCGGGCTTTTCTGGATTATGCCGTAGCACAGGGCGCTGAATATATCGCTACCGGCCATTACGCGCGCGTGCAACAACGCGATGGACAATACCAACTGGTACGCGGAGCCGATAGCAGCAAAGATCAAAGTTATTTTTTATACACTTTGAAACAAGCACAGCTTGCCAGGACGATCTTCCCCATTGGCGATTTACCCAAATCCCAGGTACGCGTTCTCGCCGAGCAACACCAACTGGTCACTTTCAATAAGAAAGACAGCACAGGCATCTGTTTTATCGGTGAGCGTGATTTCAAGGCATTTTTGCAACGGTATATACCGGCCCGCCCCGGTCATATCCGAACCACCGACGGCAACATTATCGGCGAACATGATGGGTTAATGTATTACACACGCGGGCAACGACAAGGTTTGCGTATTGGTGGTCAGGCAGGCTATAACGATGCCCCCTGGTATGCCGCGGATAAATTGCTCGAAGACAACACTCTGATAGCCGTGCAAGGACATAACCATGCACTGTTATATAGCGAGTGGTTACAGGCAGAACAATTGGAATGGGTGGCAGGAAGTTCGCCAGCATTGCCATTACGTTGCACCGCGAAAACCCGCTATCGACAGCACGATGCCGTGTGCCGCATCGAAGCGCTCGATGCGGCACACATTAAGGTATCCTTTGCGGAACCTCAATGGGCAGTAACTCCTGGACAATCTGTGGTGTTCTATCAACAGGATGTCTGCCTGGGCGGTGGTATCATTAGTCACGCTGAAAACATTCACGCCTGATCGCCCTGGATAGCATGCAAAAACTGACCGACAAAACCCTTGCTTTGGCAGGCATCTTCCAAAGTGCCGCCTTGGTGCATCAAATTGCCAGCCGTGGCAGTTATAACGAATCCGAGCTGCTTACCTGTGTACGTAGCACCCTGGAGATGGATCCTCCAAGCACGCTTGCCGTATATGGTGCATTTTCTGATCTACAGTTAGGCTTGCAGACGTTAGTGCACCAACTTGGTGATCAGTCGCCACAACGTGAAATTCAAATTGCACGTTATGCAATCGGCCTGATGCATCTGGAACGAAAATTAAACAAAGACAAGGCAATGCTTGACGAATTACGTGCACGACTTGGCCGCGCCAAACAGCAGTCAGATATTTATGGCTATACACATGACAATGTTCTAGCCAATTTGGCCGGTATCTATACGGATACCATCAGCCTGCTCAATCCCAAGATAATGGTGTTAGGTGATGAAGCGCATTTAACCAATCCCAAACATACCGCCCGAATTCGCGCAATTTTACTTGCGGGTATTCGTGCCGCGGTATTATGGACGCAGGTGGGTGGCAGTCGCTGGCAAATCCTCTGGCAGCGCAAGGTATTTGTGGGAGAGGCGCAACGTTTACTCGATAATGAATCATAGAATCGTCTAGAATAAATCATCCATAACAACGTCTTCTGGATAGTAATTAACAACGAAGGAATCCTCATGGCCGATAGTTATCAAGCACGTAATACCCTCAAGGCAGGCAATAAGAACTATGTGTACTTCCAGTTAGCCAAAGTACCTGGCAGCGACAAACTCCCCTTCTCGTTGAAAATTCTGTTGGAAAATCTGTTACGCCATGAAGACGGTAAAAATGTGACCAAAGCGGACATCCAGGCTTTGGCAAATTGGGATCCCAAAGCCACACCTGATAAGGAAATCGCTTTCACACCGGCACGCGTATTAATGCAGGATTTTACCGGTGTTCCTGCCGTGGTCGATTTGGCCGCGATGCGTGATGCCATGACCAAACTGGGCGGCGATCCGCAAAAGATTAATCCACTGCAACCGGCAGAATTAGTCATCGATCATTCTGTACAGGTTGATAAATTCGGCAGCGCCAATGCGTTTACGCTCAATGAAGAACTCGAATATCAACGCAACCAGGAGCGCTACAGCTTTTTAAAATGGGGCCAAAATGCCTTTTCCAATTTTAAAGTTGTACCACCGGAAACCGGCATCGTGCATCAAGTGAACCTTGAGTACCTGGCACGTACGATTTTTGCAAAAGAACAGAATGGTGAATGGATAGCCTATCCCGATACCCTGGTCGGGACCGATTCACATACCACGATGATCAATGGCCTTGGCGTACTTGGTTGGGGCGTGGGTGGCATCGAAGCTGAAGCCGCCATGCTCGGCCAAGCCATCTCGATGTTGATTCCCCAAGTAGTGGGATTCAAGTTATCCGGTACGCTGCCTGAAGGCGCGACGGCAACTGATTTGGTTTTAACGGCCGTTGAAATGCTCCGCAAACATGGCGTGGTTGGTAAGTTTGTTGAATTCTTTGGCGATGGACTGGATCATTTACCACTGGCCGATCGTGCGACCTTGGCCAACATGGCGCCTGAATACGGCGCCACCTGCGGTATCTTCCCCATCGATAATGAAACGCTGGATTACCTGCGACTCTCTGGTCGTGACAATGAACAGATTGCACTTGTTGAAGCGTATGCGCGCGCGCAGGGAATGTTCCGTGAACCCGGCCAACCGATCGCAAAATACAGCAGCCAATTGGAATTAGACTTGAGCAAGATCGAACCGAGTCTGGCTGGCCCCAAACGCCCACAGGATCGCGTGCCACTACGTCAATCAAAAGACATGTTCAACACTGCTTTAGCGACGATGCAAAAAGAACGTGGTTTGGCCACCTCTGCCGGTATGACAACATCAATAAATGGCGAACAAGTGGTGATCAAAGATGGCGCTGTTGTTATCGCTGCCATTACTTCCTGCACCAACACCTCGAATCCTTCCGTGATGATTGGCGCCGGGTTGGTTGCCAAGAAAGCCGCTGAGCGTGGTTTGAAAGTCAAACCCTGGGTCAAAACCTCTCTTGGCCCCGGTTCGCGTGTTGTCACTGAATATTTAAATGCCGCCGGCTTAACCCAAGCGTTGGAGCAATTGGGTTTTCACACCGTTGGCTATGGTTGCACAACGTGTATCGGCAATTCCGGCCCCCTACCCGTTGAAGTGAGCAAAGCCATTGCTGACGGGAAACTGACCGTTTGTTCTGTGTTATCCGGCAATCGCAATTTTGAAGGCCGCGTACATGCTGAAGTGCGCATGAATTATCTTGCCTCGCCGCCTTTGGTTGTTGCGTATGCGATTGCCGGGCGCATGGATATCGATCTGTACAACGAACCTGTTGGTACCGACAAGAATGGCAAGGCAGTTTTTCTGAAAGACATTTGGCCGACACAAAAAGAATTGCAGGATGTCGTGAGCAAAAATGTAATCCGTGAACAGTTCACTGCTACCTACAAAGATGTTTTTACTGGACCGCCGCGCTGGCAACAACTCAAATCCGACAGTGGCCAGCAATATCATTGGCAAAATGATTCGACTTACGTACAGAACCCGCCCTACTTTGACGGGATCAGCAAGACACCGAGTGCTATCGAACAAATTACCCAGGCTCGCGTACTGGCCGTACTGGGTGACTCGGTAACCACGGATCATATTTCTCCGGCAGGTTCGATTAAAAAAGACAGCCCTGCCGGTAAATATCTGATCAATCAAGGTGTCGATCCGACGGATTTTAATTCGTACGGTTCGCGTCGCGGCAATCATGAAGTCATGATGCGTGGCACGTTTGCCAATATTCGCCTGCGTAATTTACTTGCGCCCGGTACCGAAGGTGGTGTGACGGTGCATTTACCGCAAGGCACCCCGATGTCGATTTATGATGCGGCGATGCAATATAAAAAAGATCAGGTTGCATTAATCATTCTCGCCGGCAAAGAGTACGGTTCAGGATCGTCGCGTGACTGGGCTGCCAAAGGACCACGGCTATTGGGTGTGCGCGCGGTGATCGCCGAAAGCTATGAGCGCATTCACCGTACCAATCTGGTTTGCATGGGCGTATTACCATTACAGTTCAAAGCCGGTGAAAATGCACAATCGCTTGGATTAACTGGCAAGGAAATATTCGATGTTGGTGATTTGCAGAACGGCACTGCCAAAAATCTCACCATCACCGCCACGGACGACAAAGGCAATAAAAAATCGTTTGATGTCGCCGTGCGCATCGATACTCCGCAAGAAATCGAATACTACCGCCATGGTGGTATTCTGCAATATGTGCTGCGTTCGCTGGCAGCATAAGTATCACACTGCCATAAATCCCGTGTAGCAACCGGTTGCAGCTACACGGGATGATGGGTAACCACCAGGGATGAGGATGGATTATGTTACGAATCTCAAGGATGAGCATTTTACCACTGATTGTTTTAGCCATTACCCTGCCGCCTGCAATTGCAGCGCAACGGGCGCACCCAACAACCGTATGTGATCGCAAAGTTCTGGTTAAAACCGAACATCAGCTAAAGCATCTCAAAGCTGCCGATGTCCAACGCTTGTTCATGACCTTCGACAGCAACTGCACACACCATGACGATTTTCATGATTGGGGTAATGAGCTGTTATTTCGTGTGCTACAGCTAAAGCCCAAGCTGTTTGTGCAACATCTGGAAACCATTCCCAGTGGCACTCGCCGGGCCATTCTTGATGAGATCGAACACCCATTACACAATGGTTTTGACATTTCAGGCATGATCCACAAAGTCACGCGTATCAAAGGCCATGATCACAGCAAGGAGGCGGTTTTGGCCGCACTGCAGGTGGCTCGCAGGAATAATTAACCTTGAACACCGCCGAATCTGCGTTCTTGTTACACCCATCACATTTCTATGGTAAAGCCGCGAACCGCTGTGCCGATACCCTGTCAAACCACACTGTAATATTTCTACTAATAC
This sequence comes from Gammaproteobacteria bacterium, assembly GCA_024641475.1. Classification (GTDB taxonomy): domain Bacteria; phylum Pseudomonadota; class Gammaproteobacteria; order UBA6429; family Thiohalophilaceae; genus JACQBC01. Next base: position 42,290 of record JAHECZ010000006.1, on the reverse strand, counting down.
GACGAGGTAACTACTGTGATTCAACGTCAATACGGTCCAAAAATCGGTTCGCATTTGGGCAAACCTATCTATTCCACAATTGAGGCCGAAGGCCATAAATACGTTTTCGACCGGCTAGCTGAATGCGATCGCGACGGCTGTCCACTGCAACAATTGCAAAAAAACGAAGTCCTTTTCCAGCCAGGGCTGATATACCGCGCCGCCTGAGCGCAATCCGGCTGAACCTCCGTATGGGCGACCTGCCCACCGGAGTTATCGCGTACCACGCCAGCATCCAAAGGCACGTTTAAATCGTGTAGGATATCCACCTTCATAAACGAGGATATCCATGGACCTGTCACGCTTAACCGCAATCTCCCCCATCGATGGCCGTTACGGCAAACAAGCCGATACGCTGCGCGAACTCTTCAGTGAATATGGCTTGATTAAACACCGTGTCTTGGTTGAAGTGCGCTGGTTACAGGCACTGGCGGCGGAATCCGCCATCAAGGAAGTCCTGCCACTGAGTCCCCGTGCCAGTGCTGTGCTTGACGCCATCATCACCGAATTTTCGCTGGCCGATGCCGAACGGGTTAAAGCGATTGAACGCACCACCAATCACGATGTCAAGGCAGTGGAATATTTCCTCAAGGAAAAGATCGCAACTGACACGGAATTAAAATCAGTCAGTGAATTTTTCCATTTTGCCTGCACCTCGGAAGATATCAATAATCTGGCCTATGCGCTGATGTTGCAAGCAGCGAGACAAACCGTCTTACTACCCTATCTCACAACACTTAACGCGACACTCACACAAATTGCTTCGGCCAATGCTGATGTGCCCATGCTGGCCCACACCCATGGCCAGCCGGCCTCGCCCACCACCGTGGGCAAAGAATTTGCGAACGTCGTGTATCGATTACAACGTCAATGCGAGCAGTTAAGCCAGGTGGAAATTCTCGGCAAGATCAATGGCGCGGTGGGAAATTACAACGCCCATATTGTTGCTTATCCTGAAATCAACTGGCCGCAATTCGCGCAACGGTTTGTCACCGGCCTGGGCCTGGGTTTTAATCCCATGACTATTCAGATTGAGCCGCATGATTACATCGCCGAATATTTCCATGTAGTGATTCGTATCAATAATATTCTGCTGGATATGGATCGTGATATCTGGACCTATATTTCTTACGCCTATTTCAAACAAAAAACCGTGGCGGGCGAAGTCGGATCATCGACGATGCCACACAAGGTTAACCCGATCGACTTTGAGAACTCCGAAGGTAATTTGGGTATTGCCAATGCCATTTTGAGTCACTTCGCAGAAAAATTACCCATATCACGCATGCAACGCGATTTGTCCGATTCAACGGTATTACGTAATCTTGGCGTAGGACTGGGACATAGCCTGATTGCCTGGCAATCCTGTGCGAAAGGTCTGAGCAAACTCGAAGTCAATCGTACCAAGCTTGAAGCCGATTTGAATGACAACTGGGAAGTGCTGGCTGAACCGATTCAAACCGTCATGCGGCGCTATGGCATCGAAAATCCCTATGAGAAACTCAAAGCCTTGACTCGCGGTCAGCGTTTGGATGCCAAAGCCATGCGTGCCTTCATTGAAACCCTGGAACTGCCTGCCGAACCCAAGGCACGTCTGATGGCCATGACCCCGGCGGATTATATTGGCCTGGCGACGGAATTAACTCACACGGTCGAATGAAGCCCTATCAAGTACGTTTAGCCAGTTATGAGTCGGATGCCGCATCGATTCGTGCAGTGCGAGAAGCGGTGTTTATCCAGGAGCAAGGCATTCCCGCTGAACTGGAATGGGATGAAGATGATGCAAGTGCGCAGCATATCCTGGCGCTGGTGGATAAAGAAGCGATTGGTACAGCCCGATTGTTGCTCGATGGCAGAATTGGCCGAATGGCCGTATTACAGCAATGGCGACGCTGTGGTGTCGGTAGTGCCATGCTCACACAATTAATTGAAATCGCCCGGCAACATGGGCATCACAAAATCACCCTGTCCGCACAGTTAACCGCAGCCGGATTTTATCAGCGGCATGGCTTTGTACCTGTGGGTGAAATCTACCAGGAAGTCGCTATTCCACATCAAAAGATGCGGCGCGAATTTAACTGAATTATTCACTATACTGAACCCAATGAAACAGTAAGGGACTTACGGATGTTGGATTTGAGCAATTTCAAACTGGGCACAACCACGGAAGATATCACCCTGAGCAGCATGGAGGATAACCGTGTTGCCGGGCAGGCGCTGATCGCACAAGCTGAACGCACGCTGGAAATTTTCAGCCGTGATCTGGAAGCCCGCTTGTATGACAACAGTGACTTCACCAGCGCGGTGCGGGAAATGGTATTACGTAGCCAACATACTCGCGTACGAATTCTGGTAAACGAACCTGATTATGCCATCAAGCATGATCATCGCTTGATATATACGGCACGGCATTTATCCAGCTATATCGAGATTCGCAAAACCCACGAAGATTATGCGATGAACCCGGCGGCATTTCTGTTGGTCGATCAGCGTGGTCTGCTTTACCGTACCTTGGCAACCCATTATGAAGGTGTTGCCAATTTTAATAATCCCAGTCAGGTTGGCGAGCTTCTGCGTTTCTTCAATGAAGCCTGGAACCAAAGTCGACAATATACTGAATTCCGGCGACTCTATATATAAGGCACAGGATGATAACCTAACTATGAAGCACCCTATCTACATCACTTTACTTCTGTTTGGCAGCCTGATCGCAGGCGATGCATTGGCCGAAGAATCCATCGAGGTCATCCAGTTACATAATCGCAGCAGTGATGACATCATTCCGGTATTACAACCCATGGTTAAAACCGGCGGATCGATTACCGGTACCGGTTACAAGCTCATCATTAAAAGTACACCGGACAACATTGCTGAACTCCGCCAGTTGGTTGCCGATCTCGATGGAGCACTGAAACAGTTACTGATTACGGTAGCCACGTCAGCGCAAGTCGACAATATGCTCAATAGCGCACGCGCAGAAGTTATTGCAGAAAGTGGTAACGGCACTGCTGCAATTGGCACGGCAGGTCAAGGTGCATCGTCTGGCGCTAACGTTCACATCGATTCGGATAAAATAAATCTGGATGCGAATATTCTGCATACACAGCAACATCATGATTCACCGGTAACACAGCAAATGCGCGTCGTCGAAGGCACCTGGGGATCAATCCAGATGGGTCAGGCAATTCCAATACGATCACGTCAGCGCAATCCGGATGGCACCGTATCCGTCACTATCACCTATCGTAACGTCACCAGCGGATTTCAGGTATTGCCACGCGTGAATCAGGATCAAGTGACCATGCAAATACGACCGAACCGGGAAAATATCAGTGCTCAGGGTGGTGGTGTTATCGATGTGCAATCCATGGAAACCACCATTCGCGGTAAAATAGGCGAATGGATTTCATTGGGGGGCAGCACCAGCACGACGGCATCTGATAGCAGTGGCATTGGTTATTCGACCCAACAACGCAATACACAGCAGGATCAACTCTGGGTGAAGGTGGAAGTACTCGGACAATGACGCACTCAGAAGTTCCGATCCATTACCGGATTACGCCGGCCAGACCTGAAGCCCACTTGTACAACATTCGTTGCATCATTGCTGCGCCCGATGCGAATGGCCAACGTATTTGGTTACCCGCCTGGATTCCCGGCAGTTACATGATTCGTGATTTTTCACGTCACCTCATCACGCTCACCGCGAGCTGCAATGGGCAGTCAATTAGTTGCCATAAAATTGATAAACAGACCTGGCAGTGCGTTCCTTGCGTTGGGCCATTGCAACTGGATTATGAAGTCTACGCATGGGATTTATCAGTGCGCGCTGCACACCTGGATACCACCCACGCCTATTACAATGGTACCAGCGTGTTTTTAGCCGTCAGTGGCCAGGAGCATCTTCCCGTCGATGTGGAAATTTGTCGCCCTGCCGGCGAACGCTATCAACAATGGCGTGTGGCAACAACCTTGTCACGTAAAAGTGCTCAACCTTATGCATTTGGATTATATACCGCAGCGAATTACGATGAACTGATCGACCACCCGGTGGAGATCGGTGATTTTGCTTCAAGCGAATTTGCAGTTAATGGTATACCACATGCCATTGTCATTACCGGTCGACAGCACGCGGACTTAACGCGCCTCACTCAGGATGTTAAAACGATTTGCGACTGTCATGTACAGTTGTTCGGTGAATTACCGGCAATGCAGCAGTATCTTTTTATGTTGATGGTGACAGACTCTGGTTACGGTGGTCTGGAACACCGTTGCTCCACCAGCTTGCTCTGCAGCCGCAAAAGTCTGCCTCTGGCAAACATGACTTCCCCTACGGATGATTACACCACCCTGCTTGGACTATTCAGTCATGAATACTTTCATACCTGGAATGTCAAACAAATAAAACCGATCGAGTTCATTCCCTATGATTTGACACGGGAAGTCCCCACACCACAACTTTGGGCATTTGAAGGCATTACCTCGTATTACGATGATCTGGCATTGGTACGTAGTGGCATCATTTCACCAGATAAATATCTAGAACTACTGGCAAAAAGTATTACCCGCGTTATTCGCGAACCAGGCCGGTTTAAACAAACACTACCCGAGTCCAGCTTTGATGCCTGGACAAAATATTATAAACAAGATGAAAATTCCCCGAATGCGATAGTCAGCTATTACGTCAAGGGAGCATTGTTTGCATTATCGCTCGATTTATTGATACGCAAAGAATCACAACACCAGCACTCACTCGACACTGTATTGCAACAGTTATGGCGCGACCATGGCAAATCCGGTCATGGCGTCACAGCCGATACGATACAAATTATCATCGCCAACTTAATCGGTAATGTGGCTACAGATTTTTTTACAACTTATCTCTATGGCACAACAGATCTGCCATTATGGTCTCTATTGGCAGAAGTTGGCGTAGATTTTATTTTACGCCCCGCCTGCAGTGATGACGACATGGGCGGCAAGGAAGGTGATAAAAAAGATTACTTGCCGTTTACGCTAGCCGGACGGTTTGCGGCGGATACAGCTGGCGCACGTATCATTACCACTTACGATAACGGTGCATTACAGCGGGCCGGACTGGCAGCAGGTGATGTATTAATCGCAATCAATGGCTTAAAGGTCAATAAAGACAATATTAAAACCTTGCTCGCTCCCTATCGTGTCAACGACACACTCCTGTTACATGCATTTCGCCGTGACGAATTGATGGAATTCAATCTCACCCTGGAACCTTCGATTAACGATACCTGTTTTCTTAAGTGGCAGGACGCGGCGGCGGAAAAACGCCGACTCTGGTTACATCATTAATCAACCGAGAAATTTTACACCCCCAACACTCACATCAACAAAATGGGGTTTAAGCCAACGATTCGCCATGCTCTCAGCCATTTTTTCCGCAAATCGCGCATCCTGAAAGTGCTGGATCAATGTCGCATTCAAATTCACTTTAACCACGTCCGCAGTAAAATGCTGAACTAACCGGGGCAGCGAATCCGCATGTCCAGGTCGTATTGAAGGCATGGTAAAGACCAAAGTCTGAATTGATTCGTACTGGATCGCTGAAAAAACCGGCCGCATACGCGTACGTATTTCATTACGTACCATCCCGGTCACGACCCAGGATATATTCCCGAGGGCTTCTATCAGTTGCGGATCAATCGATGTCTCATTCGAAAAATAATCCAAAGCCGGATAATAATTTAAATGCATATCGCGAGCATAGGCGTACACGTAATTCGCGATTTCTTCACCGATGACCACAGGCGATGCCGCTACATGCCTTTGCAATGCCTCCAGTGGAACCTGGAGTCGTAATGCCATGGCCAATTTGGATAATTGCAATACCATAACCGGGGGCTCAGCCTTGCAATCGTTGCAGATGTTGTAATACGGGTGTAACAATGGGCTCGATTTTGCGCCGCATGACGGTGCCGATGGCGTCAGTGGTAGCAAAAATCGGCGCTATGAGTTGCTCGCCCACACAGGATAACACCAGCATACTTTCAATATACGGTTGCGCTTGCGGCATCCGTTGCCGCAATTGCTGTAATGCAGCGTCAGCAAGCTCATCCTGCATTGCCACACTTAATTGTTGAGCCTCAGTTAAAATCAGTGCAATGTCACGGCGCTTTTGCTGATGTTGACGCACAGTTTGAAAATAATGCTCAATGGACTCAAACAACGCCACCACAACATCCTGGTTAGATGGTTTATCCAATACCAGGGCAGCCGTTTTTAAATAGGCTTGCCCGGTTGGTTCGAGTATTTTTAATAAAAGCATGGCAAAAGAATTATTATTTTTAGCTAAATCTTGTAGTGATGGCTGCCAGTTCACCACTTCGGGATGAGCTGCTGCAGAATTGGGTAATGCATCCGGCAGGGTTTTCATAAAGCCTACCAGGAAAGCATTTTTACGTTGTCCACGTGACCATAATTGCTCCCGCGCATTTTCATCGATTAGTCCAGGTTGTAACACCAAACGAACTGATTCAATAATATTTTTTGGTTCTTCTTCAAATGGTAGAAATTCCAGTAAAAATTCGGCCAGCACTTTTCCCATTGCGCCATTTGCCACGTCGGTGCGTGCCAGCATACGCCGGGCATTATCCGCATCGGGCATGGCCCACCAGGCACGGCGTGCCAATTCATCTGTCAGACCTGCGGCACCCACAACGGCAACGACCGCTTCTGGCTCACCGAGTTTAAGCAGACTGCCTAAATTTTCTGCGCGCGCCTGTCCCATACGTGTCCAGCGTTTGAGAAACACCGGATAGCCGCCTGGTGAACCAAGCACATGACTGGAGATAACTTCTTTGACGCGTCGAACATAATTCTCATCACGGCAGTTAGGATTGAGTTGAATCCTGGCTTCGCCACGTTCAGTGAGTCCATACACGATCATCTTGCCTTCATCGATGCGTATCGCGTGCAAGGGCTGGTTCAATAAAACGTTAAGGCGAAGGCTGTCTTCCTGGGAAAGTTGCATGAGTCACGACTACGGTTGATTTGCCGTACAGTATAACCGAATTGGATTTTAGTTTAATTGCACTCTTTGACCCCAAGGCACCGGTGTTTTGCCTTTGACTAGCCATAACACAGGAAAAAATGGCGTGGATGTTGGAAAGCTGCCTTGTGCATCAGTAAAATACATCAACAAATCCGGCGAGCGATCCAATTGATCCGCCCAGGTAAACACCGGACGAAAATCCGTACCACCACCACCTTTAAAATCACGTGGCAGTGAAAATTCTTCCCAAGGTTCATATTGCCATGGACCATCTGCAGCCAATGCCGCATCGCACGCATGCAGAATAATCCGTGCGCGTAATTGACCTTTAATTGCATCGATTTCCGTTACAAATTCTTTCATTTCCGTTTCGGCAATCGATCCGCTGGTATCAATTACCACCACGACTTCAATTTGACTGCTGCGCAAACTGGGAAACACGGCCGGATCCCCGCGCCGTGATGACGGACGCGTATAACTGTAATCATCCCGCGCCAGTACGCTCATGTAGCGCGCCAGCAACATCCGCCACGGTAATTTGGGTTGCAACAAAAAATCCACCAGCCGCGCCATATCACCACTGAGCTTGCCGGCCTGTTGGGCTTGTTGCGCGGCACCAGCCAAACGTTGTTGCCATTGTACGCTCAGATTTTCACGCTCATCATGCGACAACGGCGGTGGCTGCGGAGACCCTCCGGTATTTTCAGCGGGTTGTGGCTGAGGCTGTTCTCCAGAATTTTTTTCATCTTGCCGATCAGATGGTGGAGGCGGTGGCGGAGTTCGATCATTGGGTTTGGTCTGTTGTTCTTCAGGCCGATCGTAGACATGCATATCCAGGGTCTGATCGTTTTCATTGTCTTCCATGAAGGGATAAATTTCTTCAGCCGTCATGCCATCATAGGATTTTTCATACAAGGTGCCAGGTGGTGGCTGCAGACCATCGTTGACCAACAAGGGGTTGATGGCGAAATCACAGGCCAGATCCCAACGGTGTTTGATGCGATGTTCGCGCCGGGCAAAATGCGAGAGCGCGCAGTGCAAGGCTTCGTGAGCCAGAATAAATTGGGTTTCGGCCAGCGTGAGCTGCTCAATGAATTCCGGATTGTAATAAAACTTGCGGGCATCTGTGGCCGTGGTCTTGCACCATTCCGGATTCGCCATCACCAACGGCAACCGCAACACTAACGCACCTAAAAAAGGCTTATCGATTATTAACCGCGTGCGCGCAGCGGCTAGTTTGGTTTCGATATCGAGTTGTTCCATCGGAACGGGTTGCTGCCTTAGCGGTCGTAGAGCATCAGCTCGGCGACATCATTGGCCCATTTGGCGAATTGCGGAATCGCGAACAGTGACTCGCCAATCGCACGATGCATGTCGGTTACCATCATTACACCCATCTCCCGTTGCGGAAACATGCCGGCGTAATTCAGGATATGGCCCTGTACGGTTGATGCATCCGACTTGCCTTTCACACGGATGGCACGCCCGACTAATGCGGTTGCCACCGCATATTGCAAATCGATTTCTGTTGGCGCGGCCACGGCTTCGCCGCGCGTGATCGCATCCAGATCCGGCATTTGTTCCAGATTATCCATGAAAGCTTTCAATTCAATACCCGCAGCCTGACCAACGCAGGCCTGTAAGCTGCCCAGTAATAATTCCGGATGATGTTCAAATTTTTGCACGGCACGATGGGCAAATTCCCATGACCGTGGCGAAGGGAATGCGGCCGGGTTATGTGCCGGATCAAAATCAAAAATAAGCTCGGGACGAAACCGCACAAACGCGATGATGCGATCGTCGATATTATTGGCATAGGCCCAGGAAACCCAGTCATCCACATTGATATCCACTTCAAAATGTGAAAAGCGATTGGCCAACGGCGCGGGCATCGAATACGTTACGCCCCGATCACCCTGGCGATTACCGGCGGCAAAAATTGCCCAGCCATCCGGAATTTCATACGCACCCAAACGACGATCCAGAATTAATTGATATGCAGCGGCAGACACACTGGGTGGCGCCGAGGTGATTTCGTCAAGAAATAGAATTCCGCTCGATCCATGACGCGCCGAGTCAGGCAACATCGCCGGTATCGCCCATTCGACCAACTCACCTTGGCGGAAAGGAATGCCGCGCAGATCGGATGGTTCCATCTGTGATAAGCGCACATCAATCAACGGAACCTGATTCTTTTGTGCGACCTGCGCAATCATCTGCGATTTGCCCACACCGGGAGGTCCCCATAACATCACCGGCGTATGATGACCGTGTTCGGTACTTTTGAATTCACGTTCCAATACTTGTGCTAATAACGCGGGGCGCATCTACATCCTCATTTAACCGTTGTAGGAAAAAACTGAATAATCCATAACGCTGATTGCTGTATCGGTAATCAACTCTGGATATTATTTATCAGAATCCAGCTTTGGCATACCACTTCCTGGCTTCTTCCGCGTCTTGTTGCACACCATTACCTTGTTCATACATCATCGCTAAAGTAGTCTGTGATCCGGCTAGCCCCTGTTCGGCAGCCAGACGAAACCATTTTGCCGCTTCAAGACTGTTTTGTTCGGTGCATTCTCCTTCGAGATACATAAACCCCATGCCGTGCTGCGCCAGAGGATGACCTTGTTCTGCTGCTGCTTTCATCCACCGCACGGCTTGATCACAATTACGGGCCATGCCTAAACCATTTTGGAACATGATGGCCAGGCGGTGTTGCGCATCGGCATTGCCTGTCTCAGCGATAGGTGAAAACAATTGCATCGCGCGTGAGAAATGCTTGGCCTCAAATGCCGCCATCGCGCTGGAAAAATTAACATCATCAGACATTGTCATCGGTCACCTTCTTACGTAACTTGTTCATCTGTAAATAATTTCTAACCTTAACGCGGCCAGTGTGTCGGGGATATATCCCGATTGGGAAACTCAGGTATTACGGCCAGCCTCTTCCCCATTGGTAAAGGACCTCTCTACCCATCGGGATATATAGGCCGATCCAGGGGAACACTATACTGCCCGCTGCCTAATAGGCACAGGAGACATCATGTCTGTAGCGTCGGTCACTGCATTGACCCCCGGCCAACTGGCTATGCGTACCAGCATCCAGAAAGTCGCCACCGGGCCAGAATACAGTAAGAATCTCTCGCTCGACGAGGCACGTGCCGCTATGGCGCAAGTGCTGTCAGAATCGGCAGATCCGGTGCAAACCGCGGTCTTTTTCATCGCGCTGCGCATGAAGCGTGAAACCGATGAAGAAAACAAAGGCGTGTTACGTGCCATTATTGACACCGCTACGATAACCACTGCCGCAGTCGATGAGGTTTTGGACATCGGTGATCCCTATGATGGACATTCGCGTGGCTTGCCTGTTGTCGCCTTTCTGCCTGCAGTGATGGCCGCGTTAGGTATACCGACAACATCGCACGGTGTGGAAATAATGGGGCCGAAATACGGGGTCACCCAACGCAAAGTATTACGCGCTGCCGGTAAAAACGTAGATTTTACACCAGCCCAGGCTGCCGCCCGATTAGCACAAGCTGACGTTGGTTGGGCTTATGTCGATCAAAGCCAGTTCGCACCACAATTACATAGCCTCACCAATTTACGGGCACGCATGATTAAGCGCCAGGTGTTAACCACGGTGGAAGTTCTGGTAGGGCCTATTCGTGGGCATAAACACACTCATTTGTTGACCGGCTATGTACATAAAGCCTATCCACCCATCTATTCTGAACTGGCACGCTTTGCCGGATTTGATAGCGCGATGGTGGTGCGTGGCGTGGAAGGTGGCGTCATCCCTTCCCTGCAACAGTCTGCCAAGCTGTATAGCTACCATGATAAAGGCCAGGAACAGGAAGAAGAACTGGATCCCAAGGCACTGGGAATTACTCAGGAAAGCCGTGCTATCCCATTACCCAAAGATCTGGTTAAGACGGACAGCGCGACGGATGCCATCGTCAATCCCTACGATATTGATGCTGTAGCACAGCGTACCGCCGAAATTGGGCTGGCTGCATTGCGTGGAGAAGCGGGACCCGCGCGAGATTCTCTGGTATATTCTGCGGCCCTTTGTTTGCGCCAGCTTGGCCATGCCAAGGATTTACCGACCGGCGCCAATATGGCCCGGCAGATTTTGGATTCCGGCAAGGCTCTAGCGCATTTCATTGCCGGATAACGTTAATCGTAATTTTTGTTCAAGCTAGATAGCACGAGGAGATAAAACATGAGAGCAGCGGATCTGAAAACATACAATGCACACATCACTTCCATGGAAAAGGCCGGCGTTGATCCGGAATATATCCACGGCTGGCAAGGCGGGTTTCTGGTTAACCCGAAACGCGAAGAACAACGCGTGAATGATGCCTATGATGCCGGTTATGATGATGGTGCCGCACATAATACCGATGGCTTTAAGAAATTTGCGAAAAAATAAGTAGCAGTCATCGCGCCATAAAAAAGCCGGGATATCCCGGCTTTTTTATTGGCAAATATCAGTGTTACATAAACAAATTTGGCACGGAACGTTGTAGCGTGGCGAAGAGATCTGGCGCTTCCACATCAATGATTTGATCACCCACCCAGCGACGATTTTTGTCACCCACCATCTCAGTCACGAAATTACCGAAGTAACGGCGCATCGGAAAACTCGGACCTTCTTTGCTGTCGTATTGAAATTCGGCGTATTCCGCCAGGCGGCTGTTTAGCAAATCGATAAATTCCTGACGGTACTCACCCGGGCCAAGCAAATCTTTTTTATTGTCATAAATATTTTTAGCAGATTTGGCCGCCAATTCAGTCATGAAACGCTGCCGTTCCTCCGTCTCAAAACGCTCAATCGTCATGCGATCGATCAAATGAATCGTAAAACATAAAAATTCCGTCATGATGGCCATGCGCTGTTGCTGGGTATCGGTCTGGAATTCATGATTCTCGAGATTCAACACCCCATTCTGGGCAATTCGCCAGGCGATAAAAGCCAACGCTCCGCCGACTTCTTCTACAGTATGGGTTTTATCTTTAACGTTCCACTTGCTTCTGACGCGCATCACAGCAACTCCTGAGTGCAATTCACCCGTAATTGCCAGGCCTACTCACACCCTGGAAAATATTTGGCATGCAGGTTTGGGCATTCTGGCCTAGAATTCGACTAGTTTACTTGGTTTCCAGCCACGCTCACAAGCCACATACAATATCTGAATTTCAGCCTAAACTTATGCCATGAACCTGGATTTGCATAACATCAAACAGACAGTGCAGAAAAACTGTCACATTGCCGATGCCAACGCTGCCAGCGACTACACCTTGTGCATTTATTTGATGAAAATGCGTGAGTACTATCGCTGGGAGCATGGCCATAATTATGGCGACACACTAGCAAATTCTATCGTTGGCGAATGGTTACGTGACCGCGAACGCCTTTGGGAAACCCTCGAAGAAGAAAATTTCTCACCCATTCGTATTGATGATGCATTGCTGGATCCATTTAATTCCACCGACATTAATGCCGCATTACAGCCACACCATTTGATTTACAGTGGGGGGTTTGGTTATAACGTCAAGCCACATTTTTTTCTCGGCGTTTTGGAAAAACACGAACAACACGCTGACTTTGATATCTACGTCGCCGGCGATGAATACGCCTGTGATTTAACCTCACCACCGGCAATGAGCCAGGGTAAAACTATTTATATACGACGCGATGCCCTGCGCCGATTGCTCTGGGAAAAATACGAACAATGGCTGTGGAACAAGCCGGATAATGCACTTGGGCGCGCCCTGTCCTTTTATGATTTCGCCGGTGACATCGATACAGCGCTGGACCAGATGACGTCAACAGAGTTGCAGTCTGCCCTGTGGCATGAGCTGGGCGAAGTGAAAGCACATCATCGCCTGGGCGATGACTGGGAAAAGTTATTGCTGCAAATCCCCCATTCCAAGCTGGAAATTATGCTACGTGCTATTCGTGATTTATATGCAGATTGCATCTCCACGCTGCCGAATTTGTGTGAACAAGCGAATCCTGCTGCGCTGCATTTTTTCTCAGCCAATCTGACCCACATGCGTAAACATTTATTCCCTGGTGTACTTGGTGCGTACGAAAACTGGAATCGCAGTGGCGATCTGACTGCACTGCGGGAAATTGCCGCGCAAGGTGCGATCCATTGGGGTAAACTGTGCGACGACATCGTTAGCTATACCCACCAGCATCCGGATAAATTTATGCACCCCCTGGTAAGCATGATCGAACAACATAAATTATAAAATAAGAACGCCCATGAGCCACAATAATTCCATCGAAAAATCTCTCGTTCCTCTCAAACAGATTATTGAAGTCAAACCAAACACTTTTATCTACGAAAAGCATCAGGCACTGACTGCGGAATTGTGTCGCAACATGATCGAACGGTTTGAATCTCATCAAGATGAGCAATACGAAGGACGTATCGGCCAAACAATTACCAAAGATCACAGCATTAAGAAGTCCACGGATTTGGTCGTCAGCGGTAAACCCCACTGGAAAGATATCGACCGCGCTTTGTTTCAATCACTAGGCCAGGCGATAATCGAATTTCGCGAAACCTTCCCGTTCTTCCAAGGTCCCTTCAAGGACATGGGCTATGCAATACAACGTACTCAACCAGGCGAACATTATCACTGGCATATCGATGGTGGCAGTCACGAATTCAGCCAACGTCAATTGGTGGCAGTGTGGTACCTCAATGAGGTTGCAGGACCTGGCGGCGAAACTGAATTTTTTTATCAGCAGGTAAAAATAAAACCCGAAGAAGGTAAATTAATCCTGTTCCCACCCTTCTGGACCCACGAACATCGCGGTGTGACGCTACAACAGGGTGTGAAATACATTGCGACTACGTGGGTGGTCTTTGCTTAACCCATAAGGTAACGCAAGCCCCTCCAAACACAGCCTCGATGTATCCGATTTTCATCTACCACATACCAATATTTATAATACTGTTATACCCCTCACTTGGGTGCTTAAGTCGTAACCTGCTGAAGTTGTTCTAGTGAGTACGAATATTTTGTAGCCTGTCTAGGTAGTTTCCCGCTGATAAACAATACAGGGTTTACCCTATATCTGACTAAATATCATACATATAGAATTTGTATTGCACTTATATGAAATATTTATTAAATATTTGTGACAATATCGGGGTAACCCTTATTGTTATAGTGTTATATAGACATTTCACTTAGGTGGTAGGACTTAATGCTTGCAGTTGAACACGTACAGTTCAAATTTTTTAATGGATGTGATGCAGCATTTCACTCAAGTCAACATAAAAGATTTTAACGCGTGCAACTGGAGCAAACACAATGAGTTCAGATACTTTACATAATGTCGTGGAACGTCGCCAAAAAGATCGCCGGCAAACTAACCGCGATGAACTAAAAATCAATTTACCCGACGCATCCAGCAAAACGGAATGCCGACTCACCGATTTGTCACGTGGCGGCGGTTGTGGCTGTAAGATCGACCCGGCTGCCTTGCATGAAATTGTCGCGAATGTTCCTAAACACTCCCACATCGAAAATCTGCTGGTCGGCATCGAACACAGTGATGATGCCGCTGTCTACAAAATCAGCGACGACATGGCGCTGGTCTTCACCAATGACTTTTTTACCGCGATGGTCGATGATCCGTATATTTACGGACGAATTGCTGCCGCGAATGCCCTCAGCGACATTTATGCCATGGGTGGCGAACCATTACTCGCAAATGCCATTGTCGGTTTCCCGGTCAATGAATTGTCCATGCCCACCATGCAGAGCATCATGCAAGGCGGAATTGATATCTGTACAGAAGCCGGTATTCCCTTGTCCGGTGGCCACAGTATCGACAATCCTCAGCCCATTTTTGGTCTGTGCGCAGTCGGCAAAATTCACCCAAATAAAATTAAAACCAATTCCGGTGCCAAGGTGGGTGATATTCTGATCCTCACCAAACCGCTGGGAATCGGCATCATGGCCACTGCATTTAAACTGAAAATGATCAGCGATAAAGCCTACGAGGAATACATTAAAAATATCACCCTGCTTAACAAACCCGGTGCCTGGCTGGGTCAACAGGATGGTGTGCACGCCTTGACCGATGTCACCGGCTTTGGTCTGGCAGGACATTTAATTGAAATGGCCAATGGTGCCAACGCCAGCTTCGAAGTGAATATGCAAGCCGTCCCTGTGATTGATGGAACCTGGGAATATGCAATCGAAGGCATGGTGCCAACGGGCGCCTATCGCAATTTAAACAGCTTCGCCAGCTCGCTGACATTTGCCGCAGGTTGCAATATCGATCAACAGTTGGTATTTGCCGATCCACAGACCAATGGTGGATTGTTGGCAGCGGTTGACCCGCTCGATATTCAGCATGTCATTACTGCAATGACTGAGCAGGGTTATCCCGATGTGTGTGTCATTGGAGAAGTTATAGAACGTCGAAAAGATAATATCGCCGTTGCATTTTTATAACGAATCTTTAGTTTAAGACTTCTATATGACACTGTATGTCACGTTATTCGTGCTCGGGTTGTTCGGTGGATTCGTGTCAGGCTTATTGGGTATCGGCGGGGGAATTATTATGGTTCCCCTGCTGTTGTACGTGCCGCCAGCATTGGGTGAAATTGCCTTGGGCATGAAAACCATCGCCGGCATTACCGCAGTACAAAGTTTTGTTGGCGCGGTGTCCGGTGCATTTGGCCATCATCGCTATCAACGCATCAGTAAACCACTTGTCTATTCACTCGGGGGCAGCATGGCGCTCGGTGCCCTGGGTGGCTCGATTGCTTCGTTATACATCAGTGCAGAAGTGATACTGTTTGTATTTGCGGCGATGGCGCTGGTGGCGGCGTTTATGATGCTGATTCCAAAAGCAGAAGGTAATGGCGATCCGCTTGGCCACGAAATCAGCTTTAATCGTTCACTGACAATGATATGTGGCGTTGTACTTGGCACCCTGTCGGGTATCATCGGTCAAGGCGGGGCGTTTTTATTTATCCCGGTCATGATTTATATTTTGCACATCCCGACCCGCGTTGCGATTGGCAGTGCGCTGGCAATCGGCATATTATCGTCTATCGCGGTACTGGTCGGCAGGATTGGCACGAATCAGATTCCATATCTGCTGTCGATCATTCTTACCATCGGCGTTATCATCGGCGCACAACTGGGAAGTATTGTCAGTCAGCGTACGCCACGTCTGTTTTTGCGCCGGGTGTTAGCCGTATTGATCTCGATTTCAGCGATTAAAATATGGTATGAACTGTTGGCTAACCATCTATAACCCATGACCAAACAACCAATTCATTGAGATTTCTGTTATGAAAATTAGATTACTCCTGATTCCCGTCATATTATTATTATCAATGACAAAAGCTTACTGCGATCCTCCCGCAGGCTACAATTTTGTTGGTTACGATGAAGGTATACGAATGGCCAAGGCCTCCAATAAAAATATATTCCTTTATTATGGGCGATATGGTTGCGGATTTTGCGATAAAACCAACAAGGAATCTTTCAGCGATGCCACTGTGGCAGAAAAATATAAAAATAATTATGTGTTGATATATGTCGATGCCGAAGGGACGCAACGCCTGACCTTGCCCAGCGGCGAGACGATTACCGAACAACAGTTTGGTGCGCGACTCAAATCACTGGTCACGCCTTATTTCATGATGCTGGATAAAAACGGCGTGCCTTTGGAAAAAATACCGGGATTTAAAACCAAAAAACAATTGCTGATGTTTGATGAATACATAACCAAAGAAGCGTATAAAAAAATGCCATTTGCCAGCTATATGCAATAAGGAAAAAGGTAGAAATTTTAAATGCGCTTTCTATGTTTACTTTTAACATTTGTCTTTACATCATCACTCCAGGCAGAGCAATATCAGTTCTCTGATAAAATTCAGCTAACCCCCAACTCTGGCCAGCATATCTTCCACCATCTGGATTCAACCGGGCGTAATAACATAGCGGTATCCAACAATACGGTCGGTGCAATCTGGGAAGATAACAGCAATGGCAGCTCGCAAATTTATGTTGCATTTAAACCGCTGACAGGCAAATCTTTTACAGTACCACTGCGTGTCAGCAATGGTACAGCAGCCTTTTCACCGGTCATATCACTCTATAGCGACGATAGCTTTCTGATTGGCTGGGAACAGGATGGCAAGCTCTGGGCATCGATTATCTCTGCCAAACAATTTCACAAACCGCTGCAATTAAGCGCAGAGGCAGGTTCACAGTTATCGCTGGTTAAATTCGACCAAACCATGGCCGTTGCCGCATGGAGTAAAAAAAATGGACGCTTTTCTCAAATCGTTACCGCAGCCATTAAAATAAATGATCAGGCAGATTTGCTGTCGACTTCGCCCGCGACACCCGTTGATCCGGAACCGCCTAAAGATAGTCAACTCTCTCCTACGATGGCAAGAACACCACAAGGCGTGACCATTGTATGGGAGGATCGCCGACGCGGACATACCATACTACTCTATAGCCATTCGAAAAATGGCCGCGCATTTTCCAGTTTCAACCTGCTCAACGAGGTGGTAGTAAAATCCGACGATTATGGCCGCGGCAGTGGTGTCACCCGTGCCACCATCACCGGCTATGCGAACAACGAAAAACTTGCTGCTGCCTGGATGGATAAACGTAACTACAGCACTGGTTACGATATTTATGCCGCTCTATCAGCAGAATCAACTGTGAAATTTGCTGCTAATCAAATGGTGCAAGACACGTTTGGTAATGATAAGTCACAATGGAATCCATCCATCGCAGGTTCCGCTGCGGGTGATATTATTGTTGCCTGGGATGATGATCGTGAAGACACATCCGATATCTGGGTGTCCTGGAAAACAGCCACCGGCTGGAGTGATGATTTACAAGTGAATCCCGCTTCAGGTAAAGGTCAGCAATTCGGTCCATCGCTTGCCGTCGACAAAAACCGCAATCTGCATTTAATCTGGATTGAACAACTGGAAGAGTCTGGCCCAACAAAATTATTTTATGCAACGGGCATATATAAGCCTGCGATTAACTAAAATATTCAAGGCAGCATTACCTTCAGGCCGTAATAATCTCCGTCGCTGACATATCGCCTTCGGTATCGATATAGATAGTTTGCACTGTCGGTAATTTATTGACGATATAACCGGCCATCATGACGGCACTCGCCTGATTTTCGGTTTCAAGCGCCGTCAGCAATCGATTCGCCACTACCTGACAACGTTGCAATGTATTGAGTTCTCTGACCCATTCCCGGCTCATTTGCCAACCGGCATCCAGATCGCGATCCATTTTTTGGAAGAATTCTTGTGCCCCAAACAACAGGTCGGTTGGTACTTCGATGGGATAGTCCTGACCGTCGATATTCACATTCAGTTTCATAGCAGATTCCTATACACTCACGACACGACATTGTATCGATTATACGCAACGACAAACACACCCTATGCTTGTGGTCATACCCGACATTCTCAGTAGCGAGCAACTTCGCGAAGCGCAAAAATTATTGGCGGGTGCGCCATTTGTGGATGGCAAGCTCTCCGCCGGTGATGCCGCCCAACGTGTCAAGCACAATGAAGAAATACAGCACGACGCGGCACAATTACACCGCCTGAATAATTTGGTTATGAGCAATCTGGTGTCTCATCCGCAATTCCAGAGTGCGGCCTTACCCCACCGCATCGCCATGCCTATTTATGCCCGGTATAGCCATGGTCATGCGTACGGCGATCACATCGATGATCCGGTGATGGGCCCTGCCGGTCAACGCTATCGTTCCGACGTGTCGACAACCTTGTTTCTCAATGACCCAACAGAATACGCTGGCGGCGAATTAATCATTCGCACCAGTTTCGGTGATAAAAATATCAAATTGCCTGCCGGTTCCGCAGTCGTCTATCCCTCTTCCACTTTACATCGGGTTGACGCCGTTACACGTGGGCAGCGCCTGGTTGCGGTCACCTGGATACAAAGCCTGGTCCGCGACCCGGCTCAGCGTGAACTGCTCTATGAGCTTAATAGCGTGCGTGAGCCACTGCTACAATCCACTCCCGACGCTGAAAGTACCAAAAAAATCGATCGAACTTACGTTAATCTGGTGCGTATGTGGTCAGAAGTATAAAAGCAATTTAAAACAGCTAGATAAGAATTAAAGTTAAGGTAAATCATATTTACATTAACTATAGTTTGTAACACGCTGTTTACAAACAAAAAAGCCGCTTTTAAGCGGCTTTTTTGTTATTCGTATATACGCTTGAAGATTAATCGCGTTTGGAGCCTTTCTCAGCATGGGCCATGTTACATACATCATTGGCCAGTGCATGGTATTCCTGACGATAGTTATGCAACGGATGACCAGCTGCAGCTGCATAAT
Organism: Gammaproteobacteria bacterium; assembly: GCA_024641475.1. Classification (GTDB taxonomy): domain Bacteria; phylum Pseudomonadota; class Gammaproteobacteria; order UBA6429; family Thiohalophilaceae; genus JACQBC01. The sequence goes on along the minus strand of JAHECZ010000006.1, from coordinate 22,818 downwards.
AAGTTTCGGCGTCTACGCCATTTTCGTGTTCGAATTGCATAAATGCTTTTTGCATTTCAAGCATTTTCTTGATTTTGGCCTGCTTGTCACTCATAGCTACCTCGCATTAACGCTTTGAATTTGAATCCGTTTTCAATCTTTAGCTATCTCAAAGACTGCTATAGAACCGGAAATATACACTGCCAGCTTACTGACAACCACTATCCCATTTGGATAGCAGTTGTTTTAATACCCGCCTTTACGACGGCTCTCGGGTAATCCGGCAATTTTACCACCTTGCTTGGACGGCATTTGTGGGAACAGATCATACGTGTCTTTCGACGTAGCCTTGCCCCATTTATCCGACATGGCTTTCAGGATGGTACGTTCGTTTGGCTGATTTTGGGCATTGTTAAAATATTCCTCGCGCAGATAATCAATAATGTCCCAGTGTTTTTGAGTGAGCGCATCAATCCCCTCAATTTTTGCCAGTTCCTGCGCCAATTCCTTCGTCCAGTCTTCGGTATTGACCAAATAACCCGTTGCCGTGGTTTCGATGGTTTTGCCGTTAATTTCAATGGCCATCGTCGTGAGTCCTCTTAATAGTTGTTAATAAATGTGTTCACTATTACCTAAATTCGAAGGGTGCTTATTATCGGGAATTTTGCGCGCCGATCAACTACTCAGCGTCGCTTTTTACCGCATTTATCCCTTTTTGGGGAAGGAACAAGCCACAGCCATACAGACGTCCGTCACCCAAGCCATGCTGCTGCAGGCGAACCGAATTTGCTGGCGTCAGATCGGCCACCATCAAACTGCGGGTTGTGACAGGACCTTTTGCCAGGCGAAATATTGTTTCTTTACCAGCCATCAATTTCAATACCGGTATATCCATTGCTTTGAGTTGTTGAGCGGAAACAGTTAAAAACTGATGTTCACTCATTGTGCGATCACACACTACGTAGCGTGCGAATAGCGTCGGTAATTGACTTAGTAATTTAACTGTCCCTTCTCGCACAGTTAAAACGTTGCCATCGATCGCTAATGTTTTCCCTGTAAGAGCATGGGCATCATCAATTCTGTGTTTTGGAATACGCAAGGTCAGACGAGCACGTTTAGACAGATATAAGACGTCATTCGCCGGATCATCAGGTCGTTGCCAGCCATTACCGGATTCTGCCATATGGATAAGGTGCACACCGGTATGAATATCATGTGGTAACCAGGGAAGCGCACCCTGCAATGCAATTGACAGATTCCAGGCGTGATCTAACGGTAACGATTTGCAATCCAGCTTGAATGAAATATCCACAATGTCATCTGGAATGATGAATTCATTTTTTGCCGAGTTATCGTCAGTCCAAAACATAATTATTTCTCTTGGCTACTGCCCACTGGTAAATACAGATTCGAGCTGATCTTCCCAGTTGTCCGGCGTATCAGCAAACGTAGGTTTCACATCCATACTAAAAAACCGCTCGCCTGTGGCCGCACGTGTGCGTAACACCTGTTTGAGCTGTTCAAATGAGTCAAGTTGGTGTTCCTTGATCAGTACTTCGCTTAACCACAACATAGGATACCTTCCACGCTTAAATTAACCACTGACATCCGCACCGTGTGTGCGATCAAAATATCGCGCCCGATATAACAGGCGTTTTCTGGCTGGTTCATCGCTGTCCGTAAATGCAGTCCGGTTGTGCAGCACATTGTTGCTGATCACACCTTCGTTTGCCTGTAGCCGATACCGTAACAGGTAAGGCATGTTACTGTTGAGTAATTCAGTAATGTATTCGATCGCATTTTGTGTGATGCCATCATCACGCCAGACAATATTGCGGGTACGTGCCGAATAACGCATATGCAGATTCCCTGCTGTATCTACTGAAAAGACCGGGCCAGTTTGGGTACCGCGTATTTCATCGCCATCTTCGACATTGGGCGGAATCGTCATCGCTTGCGGGTGCATCAAAGCGGAGATATAGGCGGGATCCCGCTCACGCAAGTATAGATATAATATTTCATGGTCCAGATACATATTGATGCCCCCTTCCTGTGCGGGCACCACACAATGCATGACAATTGCGCGTATTTGCTTGTCAGCTGGATTGTAATAACCATCCGTGTGCCAGCTTAAGCGCCGGTTTGAATACGGAATATAGCCTTTATGCCGACCAGCCGACACCACGCGCAGCGAGGTAATACTGTCTTCATCCGCACAAATATTGCTATCAAGGCTTTCCAGTCCAAACTGCCTTCCTAATATCCGGATGGCGTGTTTGTCTGCTGATTGAGGCTGATTGATGCGATATAAAGACAGGTTCGTCTTGCGGATATTAGCCAGTACGCTGGCATGTTCGGCTGGTGTTAACGCTAACGGATTGCCAATATCTACGCGTAACGATTCAGCTACCAGCGGATAGTTTTGCAATTTTTCATCCCGCCATTGCACATAGCTCTGCTGATTTGCAGTTAAGAACGGACTGGCTGCCGGGTTGTTGTTAGTCAGGCTGGACATGCTGGTGCCTATTTTAATGTAGCCAGCAAAATTGCCTATCTCCAGTTCGGGTATAAAAACCTACTCCTCTATTCTCCTGCACAACAAAGGGATATATAATGCGCGCCTTCATAAACAGCTATGGTCTATAACATACTGTTTTTGTTTGGTTTAGTAATGCTTGAGTAGTTTTATCGTGGGACGCACCATAGATGCACACAAATGTGTCTACCTCTTAAGAGGTAAGCTCAATGATGGTGTCACTCCCATTAGTGGGGTTCTCCCGGATAGGAAGTGCCCCCTAGACTGCGCAAGTTAATTATTCCGGGGACCATTATGGCCCCAGAACATGATTTAACCGTATTGCCGGCACATTACTTGGTTAATTTCTCAGAGGAGAACGCCATGGACCAGAAGAAAATCTACCCTACACCAATGCTTGATATCCTCGAAGAAGGCCCTTGGCCCAGCTTCATTTCCGGTTTCAAGCGTCTGCGCGATAAACATCCTGAAAAACGTATTAACGAAATGGCCAACTCCCTGCTGGGTCAGTTGGAACATTCCTATGAAACCCGCAAGGGCTATTGGAAAGGCGGTACGGTTTCCGTATTCGGTTACGGCGGCGGTATTATTCCACGCTTCTCCGAAGTCGGTGCTGCGTTCCCAGAATCCAGAGAATTCCATACCCTGCGCGTGCAACCGCCCGCAGGTAATTTCTACACCACCGCCATGCTGAAGCAAATGGCTGACAGCTGGGAAAAATACGGTTCCGGCATGGTTACCTTCCATGGTCAGACCGGTAACATCATGTTCATCGGTACCACCACCGAAAATACTCAACACTTCTTTGATGAAATCAATGAATACGGTTGGGACTTGGGTGGTGCGGGCCCATGCGTACGTACTGCCATGTGCTGCGTCGGTTCGGCACGTTGCGAACAGTCTTGCTGTAACGAACATGCGATTCAACGTCACCTGGTTAACACCTTTACAGATGACGTGCATCGCCCTGCGCTGCCTTATAAATTCAAGTTCAAAGTTTCCGGTTGCCCGAATGATTGTGTGAACTCAATTGAACGTTCCGACTTTGCTGTCATCGGTACCTGGCGCGACGAAATGAAAGTTGATCAAAACGAAGTGAAGGCTTTCGTTAAAAAGAAAGGTCGTCAATACGTCATTGATAACATCACCACACGTTGCCCGACCCAGGCGCTGACTCTGAAAGATGATGATACCCTGGCGGTCGACAATAAAAATTGCGTACGTTGCATGCACTGCCTGAACGTGATGCCCAAAGCACTCTCTCCTGGCGATGACAAAGGTGTAACCATTTTGATCGGTGGTAAGCGTACTCTGAAAATCGGTGATCTGATGGGTACCGTCATTGTGCCTTTCATGAGACTGGATACCGTTGAAGACTACGAAAAGATTGTCGAAATGGCGCAAAACACCATCGACTTCTTCGCTGAAAACGCCCTGGAACATGAGCGTACCGGTGAAATGATCGAACGTATCGGCCTGGTTAACTTCCTCGAAGGTATCGGCATCGATGTTGACCCGAATATGGTCAGCAGCCCACGTCAATGTTCTTATGTGCGTACCGACGGTTGGGATGAAGAAGCCGAGAAGTGGTTCCAACGTAAGGCTGAAGAAAAAGCGGCCGCAGCGGGTTAATCCTCGCAAGGGGACTGGTCCCTGCGGTATTTTTCTGCCATTGCTTAACGAAGTTTACGGAGAACATTAAATGTCGTCGGAAAAACAAAAGTTACGTCCACCCATTGAATCGGGCTGCCCGGATGGCTTTCAATACATGCATCCTGTCATGCGCAAGAATTTCGGCCAATGGGCTTATCATGAACATCCCCGCCCTGGCGTGCTCAAACATGTTGCCCTAAACGGTGATGTGATCTGGACAGTCAAAGCCGGTACCCAGCGTATTCTGGATGTGTTTACCCTGCGCACCCTGTGCGACATCGGTGAAAAATATGCTGATGGTTATGTGCGTTTCACCATTCGTTCCAACATCGAATACATGCTGTCTGATGCCAAGAAAGTAGAACCTTTAATCAAGGCACTGGAAGATGCAGGCTTCGTGGTCGGCGGTACCGCTAACTCGGTATCGATGATTTCACATACCCAGGGTTGGTTGCATTGTGATATTCCTGGTACGGATGCATCCGGTGTGGTTAAAGCATTGATGGATGAACTGATCGACGAGTTCAAAAATCACAACATGCCAAACCGCGTGCATTTGACGACCTCTTGCTGCCAGATCAACTGCGGTGGCCAGGGTGATATCGCGATCAACGTACAACATACCAAACCGCCCAAGATTAATCATAATCTGGTGGCCAATGTATGCGAACGTCCAACGGTTGTGGCACGTTGCCCGGTAGCGGCAATTCGCCCTGCTCAGGTCAATGGCAAACCGTCATTGGAAGTTGATGAAAAGAAATGCATCTGCTGCGGTGCTTGTTATCCTCCGTGTCCTCCGATGCAAATCAATGATCCGGAACACACCAAGCTGGCCATCTGGGTTGGTGGTAATCACTCCAATGCCCGTGGTAAGCCGACCTTCCAGAAACTGGTTGCCGCTGGCATCCCCAACAATCCACCACGTTGGCCTGAAGCCACTGCGATCGTAAAACAGATCCTGAAGGCTTATAAAGAAGACGCACGTGATTGGGAACGTATCAATGACTGGATCGAACGTATCGGCTGGCCACGCTTCTTTGAAAAGACCGGCCTGCCCTTCACCAAGTATCATATTGATAACTGGAAAGGCGCGCGTAACAGCTTGAATGCGTCTACTCATATCCGCTTCTAATTAACAGGAAAACGGAACATGAAACTAGCCATTCAAATTAACGAGGGTCCTTATACCCACGAAGCTTCCGTGTCGGCCTTGAATTACGTCAAGGCCGCCGTGGCGGCGGGCCATGAAATCTTTCGTGTGTTCTTCTATCACGATGGCGTCAATAACGGCACGCGCTTCACCACGCCACCGCAAGATGATGTCAATATTGCGAACAGCTGGTCACAGCTTGCCAAGGATCACAAAATTGATCTGGTGGTATGTGTTGCTGCTGCCCAACGTCGTGGCATTGTCGATGAAGGCGAACAAAAACGTAACGGCAAAGATGGGAATAACATTGCGGATGGTTTTCGTATTTCTGGTCTCGGTCAATTGATCGAAGCCGCTATCCAATCTGACCGTCTCATTACGTTTGGTGATTAAGGGGAGCCCATGTCAGATATTAAAAAATTTATGTACATCAATCGGCGCGCTCCATACGGTACGGTGTATGCGTGGGAATCGCTGGAAGTAGTGCTCATTGGCGCTGCTTTTGATCAACTTGTCAGCCTGGCTTTCATTGATGATGGTATCTATCAGATCATGAAAGGACAGGATACTTCGCAACTCGGTATCAAGAATTTTTCGCCTACCTACGGTGCGCTTGGCGATTACGGCATCACTAATATCTACGTGGAAAAAGAATCGTTGGAAGAACGCGGTTTAACGCTCGATGATTTGATTCCACTGAAGTATGAAGATGAAAACGACAACTATGCTGAAAAAGATTCAATCAAAGTTGTTACCGCCAGTGAGCTTGCCAAAATTCTTGAAGAACAAGAAGTATTGCTGGACTTCTAATGGAGTTGTGAGATGTCGACATTACATACTGTAAATAAATCACCATTTGAAAAGAATTCGCTAGAGACATGTGTACGTCTTGCAGCGAAAGGTAGCACCGTTCTGATGTATGAAGATGGTGTCTATGGGGCAATGAAAGGCACAGCCGTAGCTGATACGGTCAAAACCGCGCTGAAAACTATGCAGGTTTGTGTCATGGGCCCGGATCTGAAAGCGCGCGGAATTGATGCTGCTAAATTGCTCGACGGTATCAAGGTTGTTGACTACAGCGATTTCGTAAAATTGTCTGTTGAAAACGATAAAGTCCAAGCTTGGCTTTAACACTACAGGGAACTTAATTGTTCACCAGCACGAGGAGAATTGACTATGCCAATCGAAGTAAATGGTAAAACAATGGAAACCGACGAAGAAGGTTACCTGGCTGATCTCAACCAATGGGAACCTGCCGTTGCCGATGTTATGGCAAAGCTGGACGACTGCCAATTGACTGACAGCCATTGGGAAGTAATCAACTTCCTGCGCGAATATTACGAAGAGTATCAAATTGCTCCAGCCGTTCGCGTTCTGACCAAAGCTATCGGCAAGAAGCTTGGACCAGATAAAGGTAACAGCAAATATTTATATGAACTGTTCCCCTATGGTCCTGGTAAACAAGCGTGTAAATACGCTGGTCTGCCAAAACCGACTGGTTGCGTCTAATTACGTAACTTAGATGGAAGGGGTACACCACCCCTTCCATATTTAATTTTTACTAACTAGCGCGAGGGAGCTAACGCATGAATGCGTTATCATGGTCGTACGTTTTTATGTTTTATCTTGCCATGCTTATCCTGGTTGTCGGGGTAACTCGCAAGATTATTCAATATGCACGTACACCTGCACCACTCAAGATACCAACCACCCCTGCTCCGGTAACCAAGGCAGGTGTTGTCTGGCGTATGGCAACGGAAGTCGTATTATTTAACAGTCTTTTTAAATCCAATCGCTGGATTTGGATCTTTGGCTGGATGTTTCATTTTGCCTTGCTCCTGGCTTTCCTGCGGCATTTGCGTTATGTGTTTACCCCTGACTGCTTGATCTGGCCGCTAATCAATAACTGGTTAGTGCTCAACGCCGGCAAATATGGCGCGTACGCCATGCTGTTTGGCCTGGCAGGTTTGTTGGCACGCCGTTTTCTGGTCGATCGTGTGCGTTATATTTCCAGCCCGTCAGATTATTTAATGTTGATTCTCATCATGGGTATCGCAGGTTCTGGAACCTGGATGTCATTTATCAATCATGTTGACATTATTCAACTCAAAGAATTCGTTTTAGGTCTACTGACCTTCTCGCCACAAGCATTACCCACTGATGGCGTGTTACTCACTCATCTCACTCTCGTATTGATATTGATGGTGATTTTCCCCATCAGTAAATTATTGCATGCACCTGGTGTTTTCTTTAGTCCGACTCGCAACCAGGTGGATAATCCACGTGAACAGCGCCATATCGCACCATGGGCACGTGAACTGGAAACTGGTAATTAATTCAGGCTTGCATTGAGGAACATACCGTGGCGGATTACGAAATACCGAAATTAAAAGAATATCCGGTTATTCCTGTGCTGCAGCCGGGAGTGTCTGCGCATCTCAAACCGTACGTTGCCAAAGCGGATTTTCAGACCGCACTGAATTTCCCGGGCGAGTTGGTTGAGAACTGGGAACAAAAAGCCATCGATAAAATCGGTGAGCTCAAAGGCAAGTATCGTTCACTGCAGGTGTTTCTCGACTCTTGCGTCAAATGTGGTGCCTGTACAGACAAGTGTCACTATTACCTCGGCACTTCTGATCCAAAGAATATGCCGGTGGCACGTCAGGATCTGTTACGTCAGGTCTATCGGCGTTATTACACGTTTGCCGGTAAACTGTTTGGCAAGTTAGGCATACCGGGCTTCGTCGGCGCAAAAGAAATGACCCGCGAAGTACTTGACGACTGGTACAGCTATTACCATCAGTGTTCACAGTGCCGTCGCTGTTCCGTCTATTGCCCTTATGGTATCGATACCGCTGAAATCTCCATGGCCGCACGCGAGATCATGGACTCAATTGGTGTTGGCCAAAAATACTGTAATGAAATTATTGCCAAGGTATTCAAGATTGGTAATAACCTGGGGCTGCCCCAGCCAGCATTAGAAGACACCCTGCTCGGACTTGAAGAAGATGTCAAAGATGCCACCGGCGTTGATGTCAAATTCCCGCTGGATGTGAAAGGCGCGGAAATATTATTAGTCACCCCCTCCGCGGATTTCTTTGCTGAACCGCACGTTGATGGCTTGATGGGATATGCCAAAGTGTTTCATGAAGCCGGTGTCAGCTGGACAGTCAGTTCCTATGCCAGTGAAGCTGCCAACTTTGGCATGTTTATCGGCAGTTACGAAAATATGCGCAAGGTTGCATTACGTATTCGCGAAGCCGCATTGGAACTTGGCGTTAAACGCATCGTGTTTGGCGAATGCGGTCATGCCTGGCGTGTCGCGTATAGTTTCTTAAATACATTGGCAGGTCCGTTTGATTTCCTCGACCCCAATTATCCGGTACCGCAACATATTTGTGAATTCACTCATGACCTGATTCAAAAAGGCAAATTGAAATTCGACAAGTCTGCGAATGATCGTCGCGTTATGACCTATCATGATTCCTGTAATGTTGCCCGCGCCTCACGCATGGGTGACAAACCAGGTGGTCAATTCACCATTCCACGCGAAATCATCAAGGCAGTGTGCAATAATTTCTACGACATGCCACCCGATACTATTGGTGAAGCCACCTACTGTTGCGGTGGTGGTGGCGGTTTATTAACAGATGACCTCATGGAACTACGTGTAAAAGGTGCCCTGCCACGCATGGAAGCACTCAAACACGTCGTGGAAAACAATGGCGTCACACATATGGCAGCCATTTGTGCTATTTGCAAAAGCCAATTTACCAAAGTTATTCCTTATTACGGATTTAAAATGGATCAGATTGTCAGCGTGCACCAATTGGTCAGCGACGCAATCGTATTAACGAAGCAATAATTATTTTATAAATTGAATTCGGTTCAACCGACGACAAGACAGGAGAACAGGCATGGCAACGTCTAGTCAAGATATGAAGGATAGCAAACTTACCTTCCGTAAATTCAAGGATGGTGAGCATGAGTGGGAATCCAATGTAGAGCAAATCTTCAAAGGTGATGCCACACACAAGTGTCCCACTTATGTGCATCGCACACCACCATGCCAGGGCAGCTGCCCATCAGGTGAAGATATCCGCGGTTGGTTAGACATCGTGCGCGGAATTGAAAAGGCGCCTAAAGGCATGACGATGCAGGAATATGCCTTCCGTCGTTCCACCGATGCCAATCCCTTCCCTTCGATCATGGGCCGGGTCTGTCCCGCACCGTGTGAAGATGGTTGTAATCGTAATGAAGTTGAAGACCACGTCGGCATCAATGCGGTTGAACAATTCATCGGTGACAGTGCGCTCGCGAATAAATATACCTTCGCTTCAGGTACCGATACCGGCAAAAAGATCGCCGTCATCGGTGGTGGCCCGGCTGGCTTGGCTGCTGCCTATCAATTGCGTCGGCGTGGTCATGCTGTGACGATTTTTGATGAACGCGAACAACTCGGCGGTATGATGCGCTACGGCATCCCTGGCTATCGTACCCCGCGTGATGTACTCGATGGCGAAATCAAACGCATCATCGACATGGGTGTCACCACCAAAATGAAAACCAAAGTGGGTGTGGACATTCCTTTAGCACAGGTTGAGAAAGAATTTGACGCCGTATTATGGGCTTTGGGTGCACAAAAAGGCCGTAAGCTGCCGGTGCCGGGTGCAGATGCACCTAATTGCTTAACCGGTGTGGATTTCCTGTCTGCCTTTAACGAAGGTCGTCTGAAATTAGTTTCTGAACGCGTTGTTGTGGTTGGCGGTGGTGACACCTCGATCGACGTTGCCTCCGTTGCACGTCGTCTCGGTCATATCACCACGATCAACGAAAAAGATCGTCCGGAAAATATCATATTGGGTCATACCGCCCATGACGTGGCTTCCTCAGCAACTCGCCAGGGTGCCAAAGTCACCCTGTTGAGTCGTGCTGCCATCGAAAAGATGAACGCCGCACAACACGAAGTGCAAGATGCATTACGTGAAGGTGTGCAGATTCGCGGACGTGTTACCCCGGTTGAAGTTGTACTGAATAAAGAAGGCCGTGCTACCGCGCTGCGTGTCCAGGAATTATCGGAAGATGGCAAAACACCGGTTCCGGGTTCTGAATTTGACATCGAAGCCGATCTGATTGTCTCTGCCATTGGTCAAGGCGCCGACATGAAAGGTATCGATGGTTTTACCAATGATCGTGGTTTCATGAGCGCTGATCAACATTACCAGGTTCCTGGTAAGCCCGGTCATTTCGTGGCGGGTGACGTGATTCGCCCTCACCTGCTGACAACCGCAATCGGTCAGGCTTCAGTTGCAGTCGAGAGTATTGAATACTATCTGCAACACAAGGAATTATCCAAACGGCCCAAGGTTGACAAGCATCACTTCAACCTGCTCGCCAAGCTGCGTGAAACCGGTTTACAGCCTGTTGAATTCAGGGCGGACGATCCGGAAGAACTGCGCGGTACTGCCAATGGCAAATGGGCAATTCATAACTACGAAGATCGTTCAGCGAATGAAATCATTCCTGCCGACAAATTGTTCCTGGCTCACTTTAACTACACAGCGCGTCTGCGTCGTGAAGAAAGCGTACCTGACTCGGAAGAAGTATTGGGACACTTCCGTGAACGTATGAAGGGATTGTCACAAGAACAAGCAGCCGAAGAAGCCAATCGTTGCATGAGCTGCGGTATGTGTTTCGAATGCGACAACTGCGTTATTTATTGTCCGCAGACGGCTATCTTCCGCGTGAAGAAATCTGAATCAACAATGGGACGTTATGTCGATACCGATTATGCCAAGTGCATCGGCTGCCATATATGTGCAGATGTGTGCCCTACCGGCTACATCGACATGGCGATGGGTGAATAAGTAAAGGAGCCTGCGGTGTCAATGATGCAAAATTCCCGATTACTGCAATCACTGCTTACCATGGCAGTGCTGGCACTGTGGGCGTCCATTACGGTTGCTGAAGTAACCGGGCCGACTATCCCGAAAGCAAAAGAGATGGCCAACCCGGATACCAAATGCATCAAACCAGTCGAAGATATGCGTAAAAATCATATGCATTATCTGTTGCATCAGCGTGATGAAACCCTGCGCGAAGGTATTCGGGAAGAAAAATTCAAGGGTGAAAGCCTCAAGGAATGCATCGGTTGTCACAATGCACCGGCCAAAGATGGCAAAGTAGCACGCGTTTCTGAGCGTGAACATTTTTGTAATGCTTGCCATAGTTACGCCGCAGTTAAAATTGATTGTTTTGATTGTCATGCGGACAAACCAGCCAATACGGAATATCGTCACCCGCTCGGTGGCGCAATTAAAACTTCGCAAACAGGTTTTGACTCGAAACAATTATTGAATCAACCCACGCTTGATCCGGTCGCGGCGAAAGAGGACAAGAAACCATGAGTGACGATACCAGCCTCAATTTAACCCGCCGTCAATTTCTCGGAACGTCGTCTGCACTGGCAGGACTTGCCATTGCACCAGGTGTGTTTCTTACCAAAGTTGCTCACGCGGGCGATACAGAAGCAGCAACAGATAAAAACCGCTGGGGCATGCTGATTGATACCAGCAAGTGTGCTACCGGATGTAACGAGTGTGTTACCGCGTGTAACAAAGAAAATGGCATTAGTGGAACCCACGGCCCCGCCACTGACGCCCAATGGATACGTAAGGTCACACTGACGGATAAACAAACCGGTTATGTTCAGTCATTACCCTTGATGTGCCAGCATTGTGCGAACCCACCTTGCGTGGATGTATGCCCTACTGGTGCTTCGATGAAACGTGCCGACGGAATCGTCCTGGTCGACAAACATATTTGCATTGGCTGCCGTTATTGCATGATGGCCTGCCCATACAAAGCTCGCTCGTTCATTCATGAAGTACTCGAAGAACAAAAAGCCGTAGCACCTCGCGGTAAAGGCACAGTAGAAAGTTGTACGATGTGTGTACAACGTGTCGATGCAAACCGCGGTGAAGCAGATAAAAGCAAGCATGTTGATCCCGCCTGTGTTGAAGCGTGTAATGCCTCTGGCCACAAAGCCATGTGGTTCGGCGATCTGAAAGATCCCGACAGCGAGATTGCAACAGAATTGAAAAAACATGGTGGACAGCAACTACGTGCAGACTTGCAGCTCAATACCGGCGTCCGCTACCAAGGCATAACCTGAGATTAATGACAATGCAAAAACCCCGTTATCTGGAACTTGAAGGGCGCAGCGCAGGTTATTATCTGCTGCTGGTAATTCTTGGCTGTTTCATTGCTGCCGGTTTGGCTGCATTCATCTATATGGAACACGAAGGCCATTGGGTTACCCGGATGAATAACCAGATTGTGTGGGGTACCCCGCACGTATTTGCCGTATTCCTGATCGTCGCCGCCTCCGGAGCTTTGAATATTGCTTCAATCTCCTCGGTATTTGGCCGCGCAATCTATAAACCACTGGCACCCTTGTCTGCCCTGCTGGCCATGGCCTTGCTTGCCGGTGGCCTGGCAATTTTAGTATTGGATCTCGGCCGCCCCGAACGCGTCGTCATTGCGATGACGAAATATAACTTTAAATCCATATTTGCCTGGAACATGATTTTATATAACGGCTTCTTCGCCATCGTGCTCGTATATTTATGGATGATGATGGAACGTCGCTTCAATAAATACAGCAAAGTCGCCGGCTTCTTTGCCTTTATCTGGCGTCTGACCCTAACCACCGGTACGGGTTCTATCTTTGGTTTCCTGGTGGCACGCGAAGCGTATGATGCGGCGATCCTGGCGCCGATGTTTATCGTCATGTCGTTTGCATACGGTCTGGCAATCTTTAATATCATTGTGGTCGCCGCCTACGGCTGGACGCAACGTGATTTGGGCCCCGCCATGTTAATGAAACTACGCCGTTTACTTGGTATCTTCATTGCGGCCGCACTGTATTTCGTCGTGGTATATCATCTGACCAATCTTTATATCACGCAGCGGCACGGTATTGAGTCATTTATCCTGCTCGGAACGGGTGAAGACATTTATATGAAAGTGTTCTGGATTGGGCAAATTCTGGTGGGTGGAGTAATACCGCTGTTGTTAGTATATGCACCGCGTCTGCAATGCCGTGCAAGTCTGGTATTAGCGTCAGTTTTAGTCATTCTCGGTGGATTAAGCCAGATGTACGTCACGATTATTGGCGGCCAAGCCTATCCATTGGAAATTTTCCCGGGTAAAACAGTCACCAGCAGTTTCAGTGACGGGATCATTAATGCGTATTCACCCAGTCTGCCCGAAGTTATGCTGGGACTCGCGGGTGTTGCTATCGCCTTCTTCCTGGTTGTCTTTGCCATTAAAGTATTGCGCATCCTGCCGCAAAGCCTGGCAGATCGCGATGTAGATCCCCACTACATTGCCGAGAAACAAACCGCATAAAATCAATGCTCATGCCACTGTCCATACAGTGGTATGAGCATTTTTCATAAGAGGAATCAGCATGGCGCGCCTTTTTATTTCTGCCGCGCATAAATCCTCCGGCAAAACCACTCTCACCATTGGCCTGTGTGCCGCCCTCACCACGCGAGGTATCAAGGTTGCACCTTTCAAGAAAGGACCGGATTATATCGATCCAATGTGGTTAACGCGTGCCGCAAAACAGCCATGCCATAATCTGGATTTCAATACGATGCACCCAGATGAAATCCTCGGCGTATTTTCACGATATGCCTCGGCTGCTGATATCGCCATTATTGAAGGCAATAAAGGCCTTTACGACGGCCTGGACCTCGAAGGTGCCAATAGTAATGCCGCTCTCGCCAAACAATTAAAATCGCCCGTTATCCTGGTCATCGATGCCCGTGGCATGACTCGTGGTATCGCGCCGCTTATTCTGGGTTACCAGCAATTTGATCACGATATTCAAATTGCCGGCGTTATTCTCAACCAGCTTGGCGGGCATCGACACGAACAAAAATTACGTGCCGTAATAGAACACTACACAGACGTGCGCGTATTAGGCGCAGTCCAGTTCGATGAAAGCTTATCAATAAAAGAACGTCATTTAGGCCTGATTCCCGCCAATGAAGCACCCACGGTCGAGGCAAGAATTCAGGCATTAGCGACCCGCATTGCAGCTCAAACCGATTTAGATAAAATAATGCAAATTGCCAATACTGTGCCGGCATTGCCAACAACCTCAACACAGCGGAATATTGCTGCTGAACAACACCAGGTTCGCATCGGTGTTGCGCGCGATGCCGCGTTTGGATTTTATTACAATGATGATTTGCAGGCTCTGCAAAATGCGGGGGCAGAACTGGTTTTCTTTGACACCTTGCATGACACTACGCTACCTGCTGTCGATGGTCTAATCATCGGCGGCGGTTTTCCGGAAACCCACATGACTGCCTTGGAAAACAATAGCGCTATGCGGAATGCGATTCATCATGCCATTGAAGCAGGCATGCCTGCTTATGCCGAATGTGGTGGACTAATGTATTTATCGCGCAGCCTACAATGGCGTGATCGGCAGCATGCCATGGTCGGCATCATTCCAGGTGACATAATCATGCATGAACGGCCACAAGGCCGTGGCTATGTACAACTTAAATCTACCCACCAGGCATATTGGGAAATTCGTGACGAAATCGATTCACAAGTCATTGCCGCACATGAATTTCATTATTCGAGCATTGAAAATCTGCCAGCCGACACCCAATACGCTTATGAAGTGCTGCGTGGTCAGGGAGTTGATGGCAAGAACGATGGTATAATTTATAAAAATCTACTGGCCAGTTACACCCACTTGCGCCATTGCCGACAAAGTCCATGGGCCAGCCAGTTTGTTAATTTTGTAAAACATCAAAAACTGATTCAACCAAAGGTAAACCAGGTATGATTTCATTAACCAAAGCAGCCGCTGAACAAATCCGCCAATCCGCCAAACAAAGCCACATGGAAGGTTTACCCTTGCGACTTGCCGCTAAACGCACCGTAGATGGTTCATTAAATTATGCGATGGGCTTTGCTGATGAGGAACATGACGGAGATATGACCTATAGCAGCGAAGGGGTGGAAATCGTCGTATCCCCTTTAAGCGCGGATCTGTTGAAAGATACCACCTTGGATTACGTTCAATTGGATAATGGCGAGTTTCATTTTATCTTTTGTAACCCCAGCGACCCAAACTACAGGCCCGCCAATGCCTGAACAACGATTGGCAAAACAAAGTCTTGGAATCATCAGCCGAGTCTACTACAGTAGCAGTCAGCTGACAGGAGACCTGATTGCAGCCTAATAGCTCAACTTTGCATAATGCCAAATCCACTACAGTAACTTCTGCTGCCATGGGCGGCCCTTGGCATAGCCGGTTATGCATCCCGCTTGCTGCACTCGCATTCGTTATCCTTGCTTTAGGGGGTATCAGCCTGTGGGCATTACACGGACCTGGGCGTACCACACTGGCTCAACCGATTATTTTTACTTTACTTGGGATTGCGCTATTACTCCTGTTAAGTTTATTTTTTCTGCTGCAACGCAACTTGCTGGCTCCATTAACCGCGTTACGGGAATGGGCGCAAAGCATACGCGCCGGCAAACTGAATAGTCGCCTGTCGCTGACCAGTGGCACCAATGAATATTTTGCGCTAGAACAAGATATCAATCGATTGAGTGATACTTTACAGGCACTAAGCGAAGACATGCAAAGCCAGGTGCATGAACAAACGCATCACATTGCACAAAAAACCCGCTCACTGGAAATTATTTATGACGTCGCCGCCAGCATCAACGTGTCGCGCGATCTCGACGATTTATTAACCCGATTTCTTCATACGCTCAAAGAAGTTGTGAATGCACGTGCTGCCGTCGTTCGCCTGGTCACTGAAGATAATCAAATGCGTCTGGTTGCCAGCACTGGCCTGGATGAAGCAGTCATTCAACGCGAACAGTTTATCCCTGCAGCAACCTGTTTATGCGGCACAGCCTATAATCAGGGGCAAGTCCTCTACGAACATGATGTACGCCACTGCGACCAGATTATCGGCCATACATTTTTTGACAGCACCGAAACATTCGGCATGATCGCCGTGCCCTTGCAATATCGCGACCGAACTCTCGGGGTATACAATCTATTTGTTGCGGCTGAATCACTCGTTGAATCTGATGAGCTTAATGAGCTGCTCACCAGCATCGGTCGCCACTTAGGCATGGCAATTGAAAAATCCCGTCTGGATGATGAAGCCAATCGTTTATCGATAATGGAAGAACGTACCCGTATTGCTCATGAATTACATGATTCGCTGGCGCAAACCCTTGCCAGCTTACGATTTCAGGCGCGCGTATTGGACGAAAATCTGCGTAAAGGCGAAGAACCGGCGGTATGGCATGAACTGGAAAAAATCGAAATCAATCTTGATGAAGCTTATGCTGAGTTGCGCGAATTAATCACGCATTTTCGTGCGCCCATTGACAAGCGCGGCCTGGTTCCTGCGGTGCAACAACTGGTTAATCGTTTCCGCAACCAGACTGGCATTGCGATATTCCTGCAACAGGAATGGAATATTGTACAACTCCCCGCCTCTATTGAGGTTGAAGCATTACGAATTATCCAGGAATCACTCAATAATATTCGCAAGCACAGTCAGGCACACAATGTCCGCGTGATCGTCCGTAGTACACCACAAGGCGAATGTGACATCTTGCTGGAAGATGATGGTGTTGGTATGAATACTCAGGCCAATCCTGACACACACCGTGATCATTATGGTTTACACATTATGGCTGAACGCGCCAAACGTATTAATGCGGATTTACGCATTGAAAGCGAACCAGGTGAAGGCACACGAATCAATTTGTCTTTCCGTTACTCATCTGCAACCAATCCGATAAATACATCTCAATCACTCAACTCTATTCCGGTTGACTTTCCTACAAGGCAGATAAAACAATGAGTCTTCGTGTCGTACTGATCGATGATCACACCCTGTTTCGTGCCGGCCTGGAAGGGTTATTAGTCAGTCGTGGTATTGAGATTGCCGCATCAGTCGATAGAGGAACAGATTGCGTAGCACTGGTTAATGAAATCAAACCTGATGTTGTATTACTGGATATGCGCATGCCGGATCTGGATGGTTTAACCGTCTTGCGTACCTTGCGCGCGCAGAATGTGCCTATGCCTATCGTCATGCTCACCACGAGCACCGAAGAAACCGATCTGGTTGAATCATTACGGGCTGGTGCGCAAGGATATTTACTCAAAGACATGGAACCCGATGCGCTGGTCATCGCGTTGCGAGATATCGTTGCCGGGAAAACAGTGGTTGCGCCCGATCTGGCCCCTATTCTTGCCAAAGCAGTAAAAGGCAAAAGTGATGAACCCGCGTCCAATAACAGTCCGTTTTCTGAGCTGACACCGCGCGAAACTGAAATTCTCGGATTGCTTGCCGAGGGACAAAGTAACAAGGCCATTGCGCGTAATCTGGGAATTTCTGATGGCACCGTAAAATTACATGTCAAGGCTATTTTGCGCAAGCTGAATGTCCATTCACGTGTCGAAGCTGCCGTCATGGCAGTAGAAAAAGGCTTGTCCAGACAACACACCAATTCCTGATGAAGACATTCAAACAGCTAGTCGAAGAATATAGTCTCCGCGTTAACGAGATTTTACCTTGGGACCTGGCCGAGCGCATGCAACATGAAGACATGTTGATTGTCGACGTACGCGAACCATATGAATTTCAGGCGCTACATATCCCGGGATCAATCAACGTGCCGCGTGGCATTTTAGAATCTGCCTGCGATTATGATTATGAAGAAACCGTACCACAACTGGCGGAAGCACGTATGAAACCGATTGTCGTGGTCTGTCGTTCTGGCTATCGAAGCGTATTTGCTGCTGATGTCATGCAACAAATGGGATATCAGCACGTCTGGTCATTAAAAATGGGATTGCGCGGCTGGAATGACAGCGAACAGGCGTTGATAGACAAAACGAATGTCCCGGTTGATCTGGATTTGGCCGATGAATATTTCACTGCGAAATTACGCCCCGAACAACGCAAGCCAAAAAACCAACCCAGGTAACCAATCGATTAATTCGAGTCATTTGATGGCAGATACGATTTGCGATCTTTGCGCCGTCCAGTTGCGCCAGCTTGTTGTACAACAATACCTTTAATTGCATCCGGAGATATTTCGCGGCGCTCGTGCATATAATCAGCATTTAGCGGCTGCAGGTAGTATCGATCAGATTCCAGCATGAGCTGCCGGAATATATAACCGTTTTCCACCATCGCCAGCACATACGACTGGTGCGCCACCACACCATCCGGGTCAATAACAATAATGCAACCTCGCTTGAACTCGGGTTCCATGCTGTCATCTATTACTTGTAATGCAAATGGTTCGCTACTACCACAACCAGTCATATCCATAGCCACCTCTCATACAGTTTTAGTTTTTACCGTCGTATCCGTGATAGTAATGTCCGATAATGATACGGGCTGTTGACGCTGGCGCTCTTCTTGTTGCAGCTGCCAGAGCCGCGCATAGATACCACGCTTAACCAGTAGTTGTGCATGATTTCCTTCTTCACTAATTTGACCATTCTCCAGAACGTAAATTCGATCCGCATCAACAATGGTCGAAAGTCGGTGCGCAATTACCAGGGTCGTATGTGATATTGCTATTTCTTCCAGCGAATGCAGAATGGCCTGTTCAGAGTGTGAATCTAAATTGGAAGTTGCCTCATCAAAAATCAATATCTTGGGTTTCTTGAGTACAACTCGGGCAATAGCCACACGTTGTTTCTCCCCACCGGATAATTTTAAACCGCGCTCACCAACCAAAGTGTCATAACCCTGAGGTAGTTTTTCAATAAATTCATGAATATGCGCCATTCTTGCTGCATGTATTACCTCATCACGACTGGCCTCTGGTCGGGCATATTGAATGTTGTAATAAATACTTTCATTAAAAAGCACCGTATCCTGCGGTACAATTCCGATGGAGCGACGCAGGCTATCCTGGGTAACTTGATGGATATCCTGATTATCTATATATATACGACCCGCCTGTATATCATAAAAACGGAATAACAATCTGGCCAATGTGGATTTTCCCGCCCCCGATGGGCCAACTACCGCGACTTTTTGTCCCGGGCGAATTTCAATATTGACGTTGCGCAGAATTGGACGCTCTGGCACATATGCAAAACTGACCGATTCAAATCGCACATGTCCCTGACTGATTACGAGGGGCTTGGCATCTGGCGTGTCAATTATTTCAGGATCGCGATCCAGCAGATCAAATAACATCGATATGTCTGCCAAAGAATATTTTAACTGCCGATAGACGATTCCCAAAAATCCTAATGGGATAAACAGTTGCAGCATCAAGGCATTGATAAGCACCAAATCACCCAGCGTAATCGTTCCAGCAACGACTCCTTGACCAGCGAATATCATAACCAATGTAACACCAACCGCAATAATCGTACCCTGACCAAAGTTGAGCATGGCCATCGACGTTTGTGATTGGACTGCCACATTTTCCCAGTTACGCATCGTCGTGTCATAACGGTTTAATTCCAGTTTTTCATTATTGAAATATTTAACGGTTTCATAATTGATCAAACTGTCGATAGCCTGGCTATTCGCTTTTGAATCGAGCGTATTCATTTCATGACGAAAATGCATACGCCATTCGGTTACTTTGAAGGTAAATATGAAGTACAAAACGACAGTGCTAAATACAACCAGCATGAAGCGCAACTCATAATTGCGTAACAATAGAACCGCCACCAGAATAAATTCCGCTATCGTCGGCAAAATATTAAACACCAGATAATTCAGTATGGTGCTAACGCTGCCTGCACCGCGTTCCAAATCACGCGAGATTCCGCCCGTCTTTTTTTCCAGATGATAGCGCAGAGATAACACATGCAAATGCGCCAAAACTGAATCTGAAATCCGCCGCATGGCGCGATAACGAACCCGGGCAAAAACCGCGTCACGTAATTCATTAAATAAACCACCAGCGAGTTTTAGAGTTCCATAAGCCAGCAGCAGGGCCAAAGGTAAAATTAACAAATTCGATTTAGGCAGATTAAGGTGATCAATAATCTGTTTAAGGATAAATGGGATGCCGACGGTCGCCAGCTTGGCCAACACGAGACATGCCAACGCAAAACTGACCCTGCCCCGGTATTCCCAGATATAGGGGGACATTCGCAACAGATTGTTGCGTTTGTTGTGACTCGCCTGAGGGGTTTCGGTATGATGACTAAAATGCATTGCTGGCCAACAGTTTGGATATACTAGCGTATGACATTATAGAGGTTGCCTAGCCTGTTGGTCCTTTTTGACACCTTAAATACCTTTCCTAAACCTGATTCAATGATTAAACTATAGGCTAATAACCTAGTTATGTCCTCTGCTATTATAAATGAAAAACAGGTAGATACCTATGCAGTTAAGGTCGATTTTCAAACAAAAGATAAACCACCTTGCCCTCTTTGTTGCCTTGCTGGAAAACATGTCTATGGCACGGGCGGCTGAGCCAATGGCTCCTGAGGCAGAGTATTTCCCGAACGATATCCCGATTGTGTTATCCGCTACGCGGCTTAAACAAACTCCCGACAATGCACCAGCTGCTATAACGATTATAGATCGTCAAATGATCGATGCTTCTGGTTTTACTGAAATACCGGATATGTTGCGATTAGTACCCGGATTCATCGTCGATTATGACAGCGGTAATATACAAGTGGCTGGTTACCATTTTCTGCCTGATGTGTATGTCCGACAACAGCAGGTATTGATCGATGGGCGGTCGGTTTATTCACCAACTCTCGGCGGCGTAAATTGGGCAAACCTGCCGATTACTATAGACGATATTGAACGCATTGAAGTCATACGTGGACCCAATGCTGTGACCTATGGTTCGAATTCCTTTTTGGGTGTAATCAACATTATTACTAAATCACCTGCAGCAGAACATGACAGCTCAGTAAAAACGAACATTGGCAGCCATGAATTACACGAAGGATTTCTTCGTCTCAACGACAGTGCAAAAAATCTTGATTATCGATTAAGCCTGGCATATCGAAGCGATAATGGGGTCGACTCTCGGTTCGACAGTAAAATGATTCGACTAATCAACACCAATATTGATTACCAATTAAATAAAAATA
Organism: Gammaproteobacteria bacterium; assembly: GCA_024641475.1. Lineage (GTDB taxonomy): Bacteria > Pseudomonadota > Gammaproteobacteria > UBA6429 > Thiohalophilaceae > JACQBC01. The sequence continues at coordinate 1,332 of JAHECZ010000006.1, read as the reverse complement.
ATTCTATTAATTTTCAGGCTGGTTATAACGAGAACAGACTTGGTAAGGACGATTTGTTCAACGCATCAACACCCAATCTATACAAGAATAATTTTAATCAATACCAATTAATTCGATGGGAATCAAAAGATAACGTTGACGAGGGAATACATTTTCAATTTTACCATAACCGGGAACAGGAGAATAACGCATACACAATTCATTCAGCACTTGGTGATTATTATGCAGACACAGGAAAATTAGGCGAACGCTACGACGCAGAAATACAATTTACCGGTAAAGCAGACAATAATTATCGTTACGTAATTGGCGCAAGCTATCGTTTAGATCAAGTGTCGAGCTTTGAGTTTTTCCATACATATGACTTCCTTAAAAGTCACTATCGAAGATTTTTTGTACAAATCGAGCAGCCGATCGACAATAATATTATTTTAAATTATGGCAGCATGATCGAAAATAATGACCTTACGGGTACATCTCACTCCCCGCGGATTGCAATAAATTACCATGTAACAAGCAAAGACACTCTGCGCGCCTCAATATCGAAAGCCACACGAACGCCTATTATATTTGAAGCGCATCCAGATAATAAGATACTTGTACCCGGCGTTTATTATAACCAATATTTTTTTGAAAGCGTACCGGTCATGAATGAACATATCACTGCGTACGATCTTGGCCTAATCAGCAATAAATTGGATAACTCAATGCGCTACGACGCGCGAATATTTTATGAAAAAATAAGCGGTCTTATTGGAGAGCTTGGCGTCGAGCCATATGCTGATGCGGACGGGAAAGCCAAATCGTTTGCTAATTTAGACGACATTCTACTTCGTGGAGTTGAATTCCAATGCGACTGGAATGTAACGGCAAGAACAAAACTGCATGGCGGCATTTCTCGCATCAAGATTAATTCTGAAAATATTGGTGACACAAGCCAATACAGTGATGCAGCCCCCGTTAACTCCTATAATATTTTATTGATGCATAAAATATCCACAAACACTAATTTCAGTAGCGGTATATATTATCGAAGCAACATGAAACCTATAGTAAGAAGAAACTCAGATCCCCTTACTATGCCAGCCACAACACGAGTCGATATGCGTCTCGAGAATTCAAGAATCTTAGATTCAAACAAACATACTATTGCGCTAGTAATACAGAATGTATTTAACGACAAATATTATGTTTTTCAAAATAACATCATTGATCGACGCGGCTACGTGTCATACAAGATTGAATTTTAGTCATGGCAAACAGAGCTGCATTGACTTAAAACAATGTCATCTTTAAATAAACATCGTGAAATAGTATACAGTTTTATATTGT
>JAHECZ010000129.1 GCA_024641475.1 Gammaproteobacteria bacterium | reverse complement strand
TTCGTAATCAGTAGGTCGGAGGTTCGATTCCTCTCTCCAGCACCATTTTAAGCTTCCACTAAAACAACCTCGTCAACTTCAATGTAACTTCGACAGCATCGGACTAAACGATTTTGGCTGGAGCAGAATGCGATCGCCGCTGCGCAGTGCAGTCGCGTCGTCACCGGCGATGATGCGCAGGATTTGATTGCCAATCAACACCGTCACGGTGTGCGTAATCCCGTCGGTATGATTTTCGAGGACTTCAGCGGGTAAATGCATGCGGCCGTCACCCTGACGTTCGGCAAATACGGCGGAGGGCAGGCCTTCGCGATGGATGATGCCATCTTTAAGTACAAATACTTTGTCCGCGAGTTTGAAGACTTCGGGTAGATCGTGTGACACCATCACGGCCGTGATCCCCAGGGCGTTATGGATTCGCCGGATCTCATCCTGCAACGTTAAACGAGTAGCACTATCTAACGCCGACAAAGGTTCATCCAGTAACAACACCGCAGGTTGACGCGCCAGTGCCCGCGCCAGTGCGACGCGTTGGCGTTGTCCGCCGGACAAGGTATCGGGTCGGCGCTGTTGCAAATTGATCAATCCGGTCATCACGAGCAGCTCATCGATGTAAGCGGCTACGGCGTGTTTGGGTAAGGCAAACGCCAGATTATCCCGGACACTCAAGTGCGGAAACAAGGCCTGATCCTGAAACACATAGCCGATACGACGTTGTTGTGGTTTTAGATTGATCTTCTGCAAACTGTCAAACCACACCGTACCATCGACTTCGATACGTCCTTCATCGGGTGTGCTCAAGCCGGCCAGCATGCGCAACAAGGTGGTTTTGCCGGCGCCGGATTCACCGAACAATGCCGCCAATTCACCAGCGTGAATGTGCAATTGACAGTCGAGGGTAAGCGGGCCATTCACCCCGGCAAGATGTTTACGGACATGCATCTGGATCATAGTAACCGCCTGATGGGTTGGAGTCGTTTGTTCAAGGTATACACGGTAAACAACACCGTAAAACTTAACAGCAACAAAATGGCAGCATGAAAATGCGCGGCGCTGTAATTCAGACTTTCCACTTCATCATAGATCGCAATGGAGGCAACGCGTGTTACCCCGGGTATGTTCCCGCCGATCATCAATACCACACCAAATTCTCCAATGGTGTGTGCAAAACTCAATACGATACCTGCCAACAAGGCGGGCCGAATATTGGGTAACAAAACAAATAGCGTGGTATACGCACGCGATTTTCCCAACGTATAGGCCGCTTCGGCGAGAGAAGGCGGTAAACTTTGCAAGCCGGATTGCACCGGTTGCACCATGAACGGCAAACTGAATAATACCGAACCAATCACCAATCCTGGAAAGCTGAATACCAACGACAGATTAAAATGATCGCGTAATACCGCCCCCACGGCATGTTGTGGCGTAAACAGCAACAACAAATAAAAACCTAACACGGATGGCGGCAGTACCAGCGGTAAACTCACCAGCGTTTCAATCAAAGGTTTCAATCGCGAATGACTGTGTGCGATCCACGCGGCCAAGGGTATTCCAATAACAATCAACACTGTTGTTGTCACCGCCGCAAGCTGCAAGGTGAGCAACAACGGTTGCCAGTCGTAATTCATGCTTGTGCCTGCGCCGTGGTGATCAGACTTAATACCGGTTGACAGGGTTCCTGTGCGATTACCACCGTCACTTCATTGGCCTTAATCAAGGCCTCGACCTCATCACCGATTGCCAGTGACAGGCGTTGCGCCGAACGCGTGGTGATGATCGAGACGAGCGACTGGCCATGAAAATCCAGCATGACACGTGTCAGCACTTCACCACGGTCGATCTGGATGATCCGCACTTGCAGACGGTTACGCAGGCTGATCAAACCCGACAGATTTTTTGCCAGTGACACTTCGGTTTCCTGAAACAACACCAGCACCGCAGCACCGGGTTGCAGTTGCGCGGTTTGCGCATCGCCATCGACGAGTAACGCACTCATGATGTCA
>JAHECZ010000005.1 GCA_024641475.1 Gammaproteobacteria bacterium | reverse complement strand
GATTAAAGCCGCCCAGACCGGCCACTTGGTGCTATCGACCCTGCATACCAACGATGCCCCCCAGACCCTGACGCGTCTGGCCAATATGGGCGTGCCACCATATAACATCGCCTCGTCGGTGAATTTGATTATCGCGCAACGACTGGCACGAAAACTGTGCCCGCACTGCAAACAACCGGTCAAAGTTCCCAACGAAGCCCTCCTCAAGGAAGGCTTCACCAAGGAGGAAGTCGCCAAGGGCATAACCGTATACGCCCATAAAGGCTGCGACCAATGTAACAATGGTTATAAAGGCCGCCTGGGTATTTATCAGGTTATGCCGGTTTCAGAAGAAATGGGCCGCATCATCATGTCCGGTGGCAACGCCATCCAGCTCGCGGATCAATCCCGTAAAGAAGGCTTTCCGGATTTACGCCAATCAGGCTTGAAGAAAGTCAAAGACGGTATAACCAGCCTGGAAGAATTAAATCGGGTGACGGTCGAATAGGATGTCGCCTGCATCACACAATACTGCAGAATTTATCTGCTATTCTTTCCCTACTCTTTGAATTTATAACGGATTTTAGCTATGGCCGAACGTGCTCTGAAAAATGAAATCTTTGCTTGGGAAGGCCGCGACCGTAAAGGTCAAAAGGTCAAAGGCGAAACGGGTGGCCAAACGGCGGCCCTGGTTAAAGCATCCTTGCGCAAGCAAGGAATTAACGCATCGAAAGTAAAGAAAAAAGGCAAACCGCTGTTTGGCGGGGGCGGTAAAGCGACACCCAAAGATATCGCCATTTTCAGTCGCCAGCTGTCGACGATGATGAGTTCCGGTGTACCTCTGGTACAGGCCTTCGAAATTATCGGCCGTGGCCATGACAAAAAAGGTGTGCAAGATTTATTGATGGCAGTGAAGGCAGATATCGAAGGTGGCAGTTCGCTGACTGAAGCCCTGGCTAAACACCCGCTTTATTTCGATGATTTGTATGTCAACCTGGTCGGCGCCGGCGAACATGCCGGTATTCTGGATAGCATTTTGGACAAGATCGCGACTTATAAAGAAAAAACCGAATCGATCAAAGGCAAAATTAAAAAAGCACTCTTTTACCCAACTGCTGTATTAGTCGTTGCTTTTTTGATTACCGCTATCCTACTAATCTACGTGGTCCCGGAATTTGCTAAACTATTTTCCGGCTTTGGTGCAGATCTCCCAGCCATGACCAAATTCGTCGTGAATCTCTCCAAATTCTTCCAATCCTATTGGTGGGCTATCTTTGGTTCGATTGGTGGTGCTATTTACGGGATTCTTGAGGCGAAAAAACGCTCGCGTAAATTCAATGAAGCTATGGATCGCGTCATGCTTAAAATGCCTGTCCTCGGTACGATCCTGACCAAAGCCGCCATTGCCCGTTATGCACGCACACTCTCAACGATGTTTGCGGCCGGTGTACCCTTGGTTGAAGCCATGGTGTCGGTTGCCGGTGCAGTAGGCAATGTGGTGTACAGCGAAGCCGTGAAGCGCATGCGCGATGAAGTCGCCACCGGTACACAGTTGAACGTAGCAATGGCAAAAACCAAACTCTTCCCCAATATGGTGGTACAAATGACGGCCATCGGTGAAGAAGCCGGCTCCCTCGACGCGATGTTGAGTAAAGTCGCGGATTTTTATGAAGAAGAAGTCGATAACGCGGTCGATTCCATGAGTAGCTTGCTAGAACCATTCATCATGGTCATTCTGGGGACGTTGGTTGGTGGACTGGTAGTTTCAATGTACATGCCGATCTTCCAGATGGGCAAAGTCGTCAGCGGCCATTAAAACAAGATTTAATTCTATAATATCCAGGGACAGGCCCGCGGCCTGTCCCTTTTTTATTTGCAAAAACAAAAAATGAGTCCCTTATGTCATTGTTAGATTTATTCCGCATGGAACCATGGTTTTTCTTCACGACAGTGGCAGGCTTCTCGCTACTGATCGGCAGCTTCCTCAACGTCGTGATTCACCGCTTACCCATCATGTTGCAGCGACGCTTTAAAACTGAATGCGTTGGTTACCTGAGTGAACAGCATCCTGCCGTGCTCAACTCTAAACACGCCACAGCCGAGTCCGGACTAACCGAGAAATATAATTTAGTCGTGCCACGCTCACGCTGCCCACACTGCGGCCACATGATCAGCGCTATGGAAAATATACCAGTGCTAAGTTATCTAGTCCTGCGAGGCCGTTGCCATAGCTGTCATGCAAAAATTTCGCTGCGCTATCCCATCGTCGAAGCCGTTACGGCACTGCTGGCATGTGCCGTCGCCTGGAAGTTCGGCGTGACGTTTGCCATGCTGATGGCGCTGTTTCTGACTTTCGCTTTAATCGCGCTCACCGTAATCGATTTCGATACGCAGTATTTACCTGATGAAATCACCTTGCCATTTATCTGGCTCGGCTTGATCGTTAACACAAAAAGTTTATACACCGATCTCCTTTCCGCCGTGTGGGGAGCCGTGATTGGTTATTTAGTGTTATGGAGCATCTACCATCTCTTTAAACTGATTACCAAAAAGGAAGGCATGGGCTATGGTGACTTCAAATTGCTGGCGATGCTCGGTGCCTGGCTGGGTTGGCAAGCCTTACCCGCCATTGTGATCGTCTCTTCGCTGATCGGTTCAATTGTTGGCATCAGCCTGATTGCATTCAAGCAACATGATCGTAGCAAGCCGATACCCTTCGGCCCTTATCTCGCCGGTGCCGGTTGGGTTGTGCTGATTTGGGGCAAGGCGATCAACAACTACTATTTTCATTCCATTCTCGGCATGCCATGATGCCGTCCCATGTTGATCATTGCACTCACCGGCGGCATTGGCAGCGGTAAATCGACCGTTGCGGCACTGTTCGCTCAATTCGGTGTTCCGATTATTGACACCGATATCATCGCCCGTGAGCTGGTGCAAAAAGGCCAACCGGCATTGGCTGAAATCACACAACACTTCGGCGCAGAAATACTGACCGCCGACGGCGAACTGGATCGAAAAAAACTCCGCGATATAGTTTTTCATGACGCCAGCAAGCGTATGCAACTCGAATCGATTCTGCATCCGCGTATTCTCGATACCGTGAAAATCTCAATCACAACCCATCACGCACCTTATTGCATTCTGGTTATCCCCTTACTGGTCGAATCCAAACAACATTATCCGCATGATCGCGTGTTGCTTGTCGACACGACTCCTGCATTACAACGACAGCGCATGCATTCGCGCGATCAAATTGCTGATTCACTTGCGCAACAGATCCTCGCGGCACAAGCCAGCCGCGAACAACGTCTGGCGATTGCCGATGATGTGATTAACAACATTGCCGACCCTGCGGCATTAACAGCACAGGTGGCGACCTTGCACGAAAAATACCTCAAACTGGCGAATTGATCCTTGCCCTGAACTGTGGGCTGCCGCACAATTAGCGGAATTTAATCCAACCTTGCCCATCCTGTGACTGACGCTGTCTATTACGAACAACCCTTGAATGAACGGATGCGAATCTACATCCGGCTGGAGCACTTGTTCAAACAAGCTGCCTACACCCTGCGTGGGTATTCGGTATGGGATAGCCGCGCGACATTCACTACTTTGATCGATATCATCGACATCCTGACCCGGTCGGATTTCAAAGCGGACTTGCTCAAGGAGCTGGAGCGTCAGCAAAACGCCCTGGTACCCCTGACGACACGGCAAGGGGTCGATCAAGCACACTTAGCTGACATTCTCCGCCAAATACGTGCAGCGCAAGAGAGCTTGCACGGCGTGACAACACAATTGGGACAATCGATACGCGATGATGATCTGTTCAGCAGCCTGCGACAGCGCCATACCGTTGCTGGCGGTGATTGCGCCATGGACATGCCGGTGTATCATTTGTGGCTGCAACAGACCCCGGAACTTCGTGTTGAACACCTGGAAACCTGGTTTAAATCGCTTGATATGGTCAGCACGCCAATCTCATTGATGCTCAACATCATCCGTGAGAGTGTCGATATGCGCAGTCAAATTGCCGCCCAGGGGTTTTATCAGCAGACACTTGAAACAAACTTACCGGTCCAGATTATTCGTGTAGCCTTAGACCAGTCGCGGCCCTACTTTGCTGAGATCAGCGCCGGTAAACACCGCTTTACCATTCGCTTCCTGAAACCCACCGCTGGCCGACGCCCCGTACAAGTAGACGAGTCGGTAGAATTTCTGTTGGGATGTTGCGCATTATGAAACGTACTGTCAAATGCCCCACCTGTAGCAAAGCCGTTCTCTATAGTAGCGAGAATCCCTTCCGACCCTTTTGTAGCGAGCGTTGTAAATTAATCGATCTGGGTGAATGGGCCGGTGGTGAACGCAGCATTCCCGGTGAACGCGTCGACCCGGAACAACTCGATCACGAAAAACTCAAGCATTGAATTTTTTACGGCATTTTTAATTGGAATTGCGACTGGTAACGCTTTTCTGCCGTTATTAACACTACCTCCGCTACCCAGTCATGCCGTCCACTCGCACAAACCGGGAGCATCATTTTATTCCGCCAGCGTGTTGTTTGTACTTCACTGGTTGTGCCTTTCTGCAAATACGTAGCGGGTAATGACATTTGCATCCCGTTCATCGCAAATTGCAGACTTACCTGCTCCACAGTAACTGATTTGGCACCATGCAAGATCACTTCTGCCTCGAACGGTTGCAGGTAGTGTGGCTGGGATAATAAAACGACTTCGATATTGATATTTGCAAACTCAATACGGCACGGCTGTTGTGTCAAATCACAGTTGCCATTATTTTTCCGTAGTTCAACTGGAGGCGTTTTCGCAGTAACTGTTTGTTCCGATCCGGTTAGTAATAGCCGCCAGGCAATTAACCCCATCACGAACAGAAAACCTGTTGTAACCAATATCAGAACTATTCGTTTCATGATTCTGCGCCTGCAGGCCAGAATGCACTAATCCCGGCCACGCCTTGCGCACCATGGGCGCGTACCTTAGGTAAATCCGGCGCATCGATACCACCCAATGCATATACAGGACAATTCGCTTGAGTGGCCAGTTGTTCCAAGCCTGCCCAACCGAGCGGATGTGCATCAGAATGTGTCAAGGTGTGCTTAATCGGCGCAATGACAACGGCATCAGCTCCCAATTTTTTTGCCTGTAGCAATTCAGTTTGGTTATGCACCGAGGCGAACAACCATTGCGCCGTGTCTACAGGTCGTCGATACAATGTCATTAATTGTACGGAAGTCAGTTGCAGGCCATGCGCCTGCGTCGCATTAAATAATGCAGGATCGATGTTGGCGATCAAGGTGGCGTGATAGCGATCACAGAGTTTACGTAATTGAACCGACAATGCGATGTAGTCCGGTGATGCCAAATGTTTGGCACGGAATTGCAGCAGCCGCACACCCTGTTGCAATGCTCTTTCTGCACGTCGCAAACAATCCTGACTGTCACGAAATTCACCGGTGATTAAATATTCCGACGGTAATTCCAGACTACGCACGACAGGTAAATTGGCGGCAGGAAATTGGTGTTGTGACAACGCATCACGATTCACCCACTGCACAGCCTGTCCCTCTCGACCGTGCGGGTTACCGCTATACGCCAACACCTCGTGCACATCCAGCCAGACCTGTTTATCACCATAATCTTGATGTACCTGGATAAGTGGTTGGCTACGAGTGAGCGTGATACCCAGCTCTTCATTGAGCTCGCGCCGCAAGGCGGGAATAATTAACTCGCCAGCATCTACCTTACCACCGGGAAATTCCCACAAGCCTCCCTGATGCAAATGTTCCGGACGGCGTGCCAACAAAATATGCCGCTGTGAGTCATAGATAACGCCAGCGACAACATGAATTGGACTCATGGCAGTAAAGGCGTAACAAAATAAAACGCGTGATTAAACTTCGTATTCGTCCTAGTACTATAATCAGGTACGGTATTCGGCATTAATCCGCACATAGTCATGCGACAAATCGCAAGTCCACACGGTGGCATGTTGCTTGCCACGACCTAATTGTACTCGCACGGTAATATCACTTTGCTGCATGACACGCTGTCCTTGTGCTTCAGAATAGGTAGCAGCTCGTCCACCTTTTTCCACAATACAGACATCATCAAGATAAATATAAACTTTACTGATATCCAATTGATCCACACCGGCATACCCCACGGCGGCGAGGATACGTCCCCAATTTGGATCGCTGGCAAAGAAAGCGGTTTTAATCAGGGGTGAGTGCGCAATCGCATAGGCAACCTTGAGACATTCATCCTCGGTCTTGCCATCGACGATCTCAATATTAATAAACTTGGTCGCCCCTTCACCATCACGCACGATCATCTTCGCCAGTTCGGCACAGGCCGTGTTGAGTTCGCGTTGAAATAACTCTTTTGCCTGTGGAGATTTTATTTCCAACGCGCCTTTGCCCGTTGCCATCAGCACACATGAATCATTCGTCGACATATCACCGTCCACGGTGATGCGATTAAAGCTTTGATCCATTGCCCGCTGTAAAGCAGTTTGTAATTCCGCTTGTGCTATCGACACATCGGTGGCGATAAATGCCAGCATCGTTGCCATATCAGGACGAATCATCCCGGCACCCTTGGCTATACCGGTAATGACAGCGCGTTGGCCATCGATCTGAAACTCGCGTGAGACGATCTTTGGGCGGGTATCGGTCGTCATGATCGCCTGTGCCGCCAGCGCCCAGTTGGCTGCATCCATACCTTGCAAGAGGGCTGGTAGTGCTGCTGTCATTTTTTGCACCGGCAATGGCTCACCAATGACACCCGTTGAAAACGGTAGCACCTGTTCTGCCTTGCAGTGTGTTATGCCAGCAACATCGGTACAGCTTTGCTTTGCATTGCGCAAGCCTTGTTCACCGGTACCGGCATTGGCATTACCGCTATTGATGAGGAGATAGCGCGTCGCGGCTTTGACCAGATGGTCTTTACAAATTAATACCGGCGCTGCACAAAAGGCATTACGGGTAAATACTGCTGCCGTCGTCGCACCGTCAGGAATTTCGATCAGCACCAAATCATTACGGCCAGCTTTACGTATCTGCGCCGCCGTCGCATTCAGCTTAACGCCGGCAACAGGAAAAATGCCGTCACTCATTTAGGCAAGCTTGCCATGACACTGTTTGTATTTTTTTCCCGAGCCGCAGGGACATGGCTCATTACGTCCGACCTTGCGGCCATCACGCACAAACGGCTCATGTTCTTCTTCTTTCTTGTCATCGCTACCGCCCACGGCCTCGTGTTGGAACTCCATGCGTTTTTTGCTTTCTTCCTGGCGTCGCGCTTCTTCCATCGCCTGCACTTCTTCTTCACTGCGCACGACGACTTTGCTTAAGACGCTGACAACTTCATTCTTGATACGCGCCAGCATCTCGCGGAACAATTCAAATGCCTCGCGTTTGTATTCCTGCTTGGGATTTTTCTGAGCGTAACCGCGCAAATGAATACCTTGGCGTAATTGATCCATCGTGGCAAGATGATCCTTCCACTGGCCATCCAACACTTGCAACATGACGGCCTTTTCAAAATGCCGTAGTACCGATGCGCCCGCCCGTTCTTCTTTCTCGGTATAGTATTTTTCCAGTTCCAGCAGAATTCGCGCCCGCAATGATTCCTCATGCAGGGTTTCATCATCCTTCAACCATTGGGCAATAGGTAATTTCAAGGTGAACTCACCTTCCAGCGCCTCTTCCAACCCGCCAATATCCCACTGCTCTTCCACGCTTTGCGGCGGAATATAGGTATCGATCAGCGCGTTGAGCACATCGGCGCGAATCGCCTTAATCGTTTCCAGAATATCTTCACTGGCCATGTATTCATCGCGCATGCTGTAGATCACTTTGCGTTGATCATTGGCAACATCGTCGTATTCCAACAGGCTCTTACGCATATCGAAGTTATGCCCTTCGACTTTACGTTGCGCATTTTCGATCGCCTTGGTCACCCAGGGATGTTCAATGGCCTCATCATCCTGCATGCCCAAACGTTGCATCATGCCGGCGACACGTTCCGAGGCGAAAATGCGCATCAGATTATCTTCCAGTGACAAGTAGAATCGCGATGAACCCGGATCACCTTGGCGACCGGAGCGACCACGCAATTGGTTATCAATACGCCGCGATTCATGTCGCTCGGTACCGATGATATGCAAGCCACCTGAGGCAAGCACTTGCGCATGGCGCTTTTGCCATTCTTCCCGCACCTTGGCCACCAGCTTTTCATCGGGCTCGTTCAATGCGGATAGTTCAGTTTGCAAACTGCCACCGAGCACAATATCCGTACCACGACCGGCCATATTGGTTGCAATCGTGACCGCACCAGGGCGACCTGCCTGGGCTACGATCTCTGCCTCGCGTGCATGCTGTTTGGCATTGAGTACTTCGTGTTTGATCTTTTCTTTATCGAGCAATTTCGACAGAAATTCGGATACTTCAATGGAGGTTGTACCCACCAGCACCGGCTGTTGACGTTTTACGCAAGCCTGGATGTCATCGATAATGGCGCGGAACTTACCCAGCTGCTTGAGAAAAATCTTGTCGGCGTTATCGATACGTACCATTGGTCGATGCGTCGGAATGACAACGACTTCCAGTCCATAGATGGATTGGAATTCAAAGGCCTCAGTATCCGCTGTACCGGTCATACCGGAAAGTTTTTTATACAACCGGAAATAATTCTGGAAAGTGATCGAAGCTAATGTTTGATTCTCGTGTTGAATCGAGACGCCTTCTTTAGCCTCCACTGCCTGATGCAATCCATCAGACCAGCGTCGGCCTTGCATCGTGCGCCCGGTGAATTCATCAACGATAATGATCTCGTCATCCGCCACGATATAGTCCACATCTTTCTGGAACAATACATGTGCACGCAATGCGGTAACCACATGGTGCATCAAGGCAATATTGCTGGCGCTATATAAACTCTCACCTTCCGGTAACAACCCGGCTTTGCCGAGTAATTTTTCAACCAGCTGATGGCCTTCTTCGGTGAGAAATATCTGTTTGGTTTTTTCTTCGACGCTGTAATCGCCCGGACCGTCTTTCTCTAATTGTTTAGTCAGCCTGGGGACCAGCTCGTTGACACGATAATACATCTCGGAACTTTCTTCGGCCTGGCCGGAGATGATCAGCGGCGTACGGGCCTCGTCGATCAAAATCGAATCGACTTCATCCACAATCGCAAAAGCATGGCCACGCTGCATTTTGTCATCGAGCGAGAACGCCATATTATCGCGCAGGTAATCAAAGCCGAATTCATTATTGGTGCCGTAGGTGATATCTGCCGCATAGGCGGCACGCTTTTCTTCGGTGGACATTCCGGCGACAACCACCCCAACCGTCAAACCCAGAAATTGATACAACTTGCCCATCCAGCCGGCATCGCGACGGGCCAGATAATCATTCACGGTCACCACATGGACGCCCTTGGCGGGCAGAGCATTGAGGTACGCTGCCAGTGTGGCAACCAGCGTCTTACCTTCACCCGTGCGCATTTCGGCAATCTTGCCGTCATTTAGCACCATGCCACCGATGAGCTGCACATCAAAATGCCGCATGTTCAGCACGCGCTTACCGGCTTCACGTACAACCGCAAAAGCTTCCGGTAATAAATCATGGACCGTCGCACCTTGGGTAATTCGTTGTCTGAATTCGGCGGTTTTAGCCTGGAGCTGCGCATCAGTGAGCGACGTCAGCGTCGTCTCGTGACCATTGATTTGAGCCACCAGACGCGTATATTGCTTTACCAATCGTTCATTACGACTGCCGAAGACTTTCTTGAATAACCCACTTAACATGATATTCCTTGTGCGACTACCGGCCGGGGCGGCCTAAAATAAAGGGCGTATTCTAGCGGTCAGGGCTGGATTTGTCGTCTATAGCGTGACCTGACTTGTCAGCAGATTGAGTTTTATTGGATGCCGAAGTGGCAACCGCTTTTCTTTCCAAAAGCCCCAAGGGGCTAATTGTCAGGGATGTATCGGGAAAATCCTGCGCAGTTAATTCCGCTATTAACCGGGCAGCCGCATGATGGCTGTCCGGAAGTGGACCAAGCGGCCGTTGCTGGCGGGCAGAATATATTTGTCCGCTCAAAAAGCGACCATCGCCTGCCAGAGTTACTTTTAAAATGGGTGCCAACCCATTGATACCCGCCACGTTGATACCTTGATAGGTGCAAAAATTACCCAGGCTATACGCTATCAGTCGGTCGCGATACAACTCCAACGCACGCGGCACATGCGGCCCATGCCCGATAACCAAGTCCGCACCTGCTTCTACAGCAGCATGGGCAAACGCAACGGAATCACCGCGATCCTCACCATGAAATATTTCATGGTCAAAGGTCATATGCGTGACGTCGGCTCCTTCGGCGCCCATATGCATCGAAACAATCACAATATCGTGCTGATGTTTCAGGGCGGCAATCGCCTGCCGGGCTGTCGCTAAATCTGCTGGGTCGTGTGCCCCTGCAAATGGCGCATAAGCGATTAAGGCAATGTGCCGTCCTGCGACCACCCAACTGGCGATATCGCCCTCACGACCGCTGTGATGGATACCAGCGGCGGTAAGTGCTTGCATACTCGAGGAGCGCCCTGCCTCTCCAAAATCCCGTGCATGGTTGTTCGCCAGGCTCATGGCATTAAAACCGGCATCAACCAGTCGTTGCACAAAACGTTGCGGGGTCCGGAATAAGTAACAATTTTTACTCGTCTTGCATTTCTTCACCGGCTCTCCGCCATCCATGAGCGTCCCTTCAAAATTACCAAAACGAATATCTGCTGATTTCAGTATTGGCGTGACCGCCGTCAGTAACCCTAACCCATCATCGGCAGGTAAATAATTTTCCGGGAAATCCGTTCCCAGCATGACATCGCCAACCGCCGCAATAGTTAATTGAGAAGCGGCCAAAGGTAATGATGGTGCTGGAATCGTCGGAACGGCTGGTGATGGTGATAATTCAGCGAGTGGGACCTTAATCTCTTGGGACAAAGCAACTTCATCTGGCATAGGGGGTGTTGCGCAAGCGCTGAGCATGACGACCGCCGATACAAGCAGTATACGCAGGAGCATAATATGACGAGCCGGAGTTTTAATGAGATGCGCGAGTTTAGCGGGAATGTTGTTGTGAGAAAATCTAATTAAAGCGGTGCGTCACTTGCGTTGATGTACTTACGTGGATTCACTGCTCGACCATTGACGATTACTTCAAAATGAACGTGAGGTCCTGTGGAACGACCCGAGGTACCCATTTTAGAAATAACCTGGCCTTTTTTGACAGTTTCGCCAACCTTGACCAGATTTTCGAGGTTATGACCATATCGTGTCATATAGCCATTACCATGGTTAATTTCGACCAGATTGCCATATCCTGAACGCTTACCTGCAAAATTTACCACGCCAGCTGCAACGGTCACGACATCCGAACCTAATTTACCGGCAAAATCCACTCCGGAGTGGTGTACACGCAGCCCGGTGAATGGATCGGTACGTAAACCAAAGAACGATGATAGCCAGCCACGATTAACTGGTCGGCCTGTCGGCATGACTTCCGCCTGAAGATTACGCGACATTAACATGGTTTCCAGAACAGCCAATTGCTTCGAACGATCCTCAATTTGTACGGATAATTCGTTCAAAGAACCAACAAAATCAGGGACGGTAATTGCCGTGCCGGCATCCGCTTCAACAGGTCCACCTTGCGCAGGCGGGCTGTCAAAATCAAATTCACCCTTATCGAGTTTAGCCATGGAAGTGAGACGTTGTCCCAGCGCATCAAGACGTATGACATGGGCCTGCAGAGTGCCAAGACGCAGCGCCAAGGCATTGAGATTTTCTTCCGCTTTACGGGTGACTTCGGCTAATTTGAGACGCTGGGTATCTAATTCAGATTCGACGGCGATGCTTAAATCATCAGGATGGGACTTCGTGTGCGACAAGCCCATCTGATAGCCGCTATATAGGGTAAAACCAGGAATTGCGACAAACAGGCTAAACGCCAACATAAAAAATCGACGTTGGCTGAGAGTAACCAATCCTGTGCAACCTTGTTTGCGTCTTAAGAATACTATATTCATCCCAACACCACCGGCATCAAAATGTGCTGGTTCTTCAGTCAGTTATCGGTTAGTTTTAGCTTAACTTTATAAATTATTCTAGTTAAGGTGATATGCAACACACCTTATTATTCTCGAGGGGTGCAATGTAGCGCAAGCCCTCTGAACATAGCAAGGTATATGTGCTGAGTATGAAGAATCCAGTCACCCTAGACAAGCTATTAAATTCAGGAAATCATGAACTTGCGAGCTTGATCACACGCGCCCGCAAGTTGGCGAGTTACAACGTCTGGCTCCAATCACAATTACCAGCTCCATTAAATGAGTTATCAGCTGTGGCGGATATCCAGGGAGATACGCTCATACTAAGCGTAGAGAATGCGATCTGGGCCACGAAAATGCGGTTTACTGGGACATCGATACTTGCGCAAATGAAAACGCGATTTCCTGAATTGCAGCAGCTTCAGCAATTAAAGATCATCGTGGCACCACGTTTACCGGAAGACTTAAATAAATCAGAAAAACCCGCAAGCTTTCACTTAAGTGAGAAAAATGCCTTAATTATCAAATCGTTAGCGGAATCAATAGACGATGCGCCATTACGGGCGGCACTCGAACGACTCGCCAAGCACGCCGAAAAATAGCAAGAATTTCAGATTTAGACGGCGTGAATAGGCGTCGTGAAGGAAACTGGAGCCTTCTTTTCATCCTCGAACGTAACCAATTCCCATGCATCTGCATTGGCCAAGGTTGCACGCAGGAGTTGATTATTCAGGGCATGACCAGACTTATAACCACTAAAAGCACCAATCAAGCTGTGCCCAAGTAAGTATAAATCTCCAATAGAATCAAGGATCTTATGCTTGACGAATTCATCCATATAACGCAAGCCGTCTTCATTGAGAACACGATAATTATCCAGCACAACCGCATTATCCAGGCTGCCGCCCAAGGCCAGATTATTCGCCCGCAGTGCTTCGATTTGGCTCATGAAACCAAAGGTGCGCGCACGACTGATTTCACGGACAAAGGAAGTTGACGAAAAATCCACTTCAGCGCTTTGGCTGCCGTCTTTGAATACGGGGTGGTCAAAATCGATCGTAAAGGCAACTTTAAAACCTTCAAATGGCTCAAAACGGACCCATTTTTCGCCATCTTCAACCGTTACGGGCCGTTTAATACGAATAAATCGCTTGGCAGCATTTTGTTCCTGGATTCCGGCAGACTGTATCAGGAATACAAAAGGACCCGCGCTGCCGTCCATAATGGGCACTTCCGGGGCATTCAGCTCCACATACGCATTATCAATGCCTAATCCAGCCATGGCAGAAAGCAGATGTTCTACTGTCGAAACCTTGACACCGTCCTTGACTAAAGTCGTCGAAAGCGTTGTTTCACCTACATATTCTGGCAACGCAGGAATTTCGGCAACCGGCTCAAGATCAACCCGACGGAAGATGATTCCAGTGTCAGGTGCCGCCGGCCTTAATGTCAGATAGACTTTTTGACCGGTGTGCAAGCCAATGCCGGTAGCACGAATGATGTTCTTAAGGGTACGTTGTTTTATCACGACTATTGGGTCCTTGATTTATTCCACTGTATTGAAGCAATTACCATACCAATTTTAAGTTACGCCCCACATCAAGGTGACCGACTAAAATGGGGGGGCATATTAACCCATTGCACCATTTTTAGGCAATCACCATCTGTTCAAGAAAAATAGCGTCTTAGAACGATAACGCTTTAATCCTAAACGAATACTTAACCAAATTTAGCCCCTAACCAGCGAAAGTCCAGTTTCCATACTTTTACTAAGTTGCCTTAGTCAGCCTGCCGCCGCAGGAAGGCAGGTATATCCAGATAATCCAGACTACCCTCAGCTTCGGGGCGATAACGATCACCGGCGGCCTTTTTACGAATCACCGTTGGGCGATCCAATTGGTCATAATCCACTTCACCGTTGTTAGTCCGATCCACCACCAATTTAGGTTTGTCCTTGGCATCAAATCCCATACCTAATCCCGTAGCAACCACTGTGACACGCAGTTCCCCTACGAGTTCCGGATCAATAACAGTACCAACTACGACTGTTGCATTTTCAGATGCGAAAGCTTTAATTGCATTGCCCACTTCTTCGAACTCACCGATGGCCATGTCCAGTCCGGCTGTTACGTTTACAAGAATGCCGCGTGCACCGGCCAAATCAACATCTTCCAATAACGGGCTGGCAATTGCAGCTTCTGCCGCTTCGCGCGCACGGTTCTCACCACTGGCACGACCCGAACCCATCATAGCCATACCCATTTCCGACATCACAGTACGCACATCGGCAAAATCCACATTGATTAACCCTGGACGAGTAATCAACTCTGCAATACCTTGAACCGCACCTAGCAAAACATCATTAGCCGCTTTGAACGCATCCAGCAGACTGATATTTTTACCCAGCACACTCAGGAGTTTTTCGTTTGGAATGGTAATCAGCGAATCCACATAACCTTTTAACTCCTCGATACCCTGACGGGCAACTTCCATACGTTTTTTACCTTCGAATGGAAATGGCTTGGTAACGACAGCTACTGTCAGTATTCCCATTTCTTTGGCAACCTGCGCAACAATCGGTGCGCCACCGGTACCGGTACCGCCTCCCATACCTGCTGTAATAAATACCATATCCGCACCTTCCAATACTTCCGCGATGCGATCACGATCTTCCAGTGCTGCTTGTCGACCTACTTCTGGATTGGCACCTGCTCCCAAACCTTTGGTCATATCGCCACCTAATTGCAATAACGTCTTGGCATTGCTATTACGCAATGCCTGAGCATCGGTATTTGCCACAACAAAATCCACACCTTCGATATTTTGCCGCACCATGTGTTCAACGGCATTACCTCCACCGCCACCCACGCCAATTACTTTAATCACTGCGCTTTGTGTACATCCGTCCATTAGTTCAAACATACATTTACCCTCCAACATAGTTAAACAATAAGATCCTGTTACCGGATCAAAAATTTCCTTGAAACCAACTCCGCATACGTTGCATTACAGATTGCCAACCGCCACCCATACGAGTCTCGGCATCACGCATCGCACGATTGCGATAACCAAACAACAACAAGCCCACGCCAGTTGAATAAATTGGATTGCGCACTACATCAACCAAACCGGAAATAAATTGTGGAACACCGCGACGTACTGGCATATGGAATATCTCTTCTGCCAGTTCCACGACACCTTCCATTTTGGAGCTGCCCCCGGTAATTACGACGCCAGCAGCGCATAGATCTTCAAAGCCGCTACGGCGTAATTCGGCTTGCACCAGAGTAAATAATTCTTCGAAGCGAGGTTCAACCACTTCAGCAAGCGTTTGTCGCGCCAGACGTCGCGCAGGTCGATCACCGACACTGGGTACTTCAATGGTTTCTTCCGGACTGGCGAGTTGAGTCAGCGCACAGGCATATTTGATTTTTATCTCTTCGGCATTTTGTGTCGGAGTGCGCAAAGCCACTGCTATGTCGTTAGTGACTTGATCGCCAGCAATGGGAATAACAGCGGTATGCCGAATTGCACCTTCTGTAAAGACAGCGATATCAGTGGTACCGCCACCAATATCCACCAGGCAAACACCCAGTTCTTTTTCATCTTCATTTAACACTGATTGAGCAGATGCGAGTTGTTCGAGAATAATATCATCCACCTCCAAACCACACCGGCGCACACATTTGATAATATTTTGTGCTGCACTCACCGCCCCGGTGACCATATGCACCTTGGCCTCCAGACGCACACCAGACATACCGATGGGTTCGCGCACACCTTCCTGGTTATCTACAATAAATTCCTGCGGCAGGATATGCAAAATACGTTGATCCGCAGGTATCGCCACGGCCCGGGCCGCATCGATTACACGTTCGACATCTGCCGCCGTCACCTCTTTGTCCCGAATTGCAACGATGCCATGCGAGTTCAGACTGCGAATATGACTGCCGGCAATTCCTGCAAATACCGAATGAATCTGGCAACCCGCCATTAACTCAGCTTCTTCCACGGCACGCTGAATGGATTGCACCGTTGATTCGATATTTACCACCACGCCTTTTTTAAGGCCGCGCGAAGGGTGCGAGCCGATACCGATAATCTCAATCGTATTTTCGGAATTAACTTCACCGACAATCGCCACCACCTTGGAGGTGCCAATATCCAATCCAACGATTAAATTTTTTTCAGTTTTCTTTGTAGCCATATGTCACCTCACCCTAATGCAATGGCGCTTTGCGCCAACCTACTGCCAGTCCATTGCTGTACCGCATATCAATACGCGTAATTGCATCGTCATGCCCGGTTATCACTTTTGCATAGACTCGCTCTAAACGCTGCAACCGTTCCAGAATCGATTCGCGACCCAAAATTACTTCTATCCCATTTGAGAGTTTCAGAGTCAGGGCGCGACGTGCATCCATGTGCACTTCGGTAACGATCAATTTCATTTTGCTGAACACTGTGTTTGCCTGAGTGTAATACTCCAATACCTGTTGCTGCGCACCTTCGGGGCCTGCAAACATCGGCAACCCAGTCGGGTAAGTGGATTTTTCAGGTTTAAATACATCACCGCGCGCATTGACAAGTCCGCCATTCAGCCAATAAGCAACCGCCTTTTGTTCCTGCACATCAATCGCCAACGTATCAGGCCAGACGCGACGCACACTGGCACTATCCACCCATGAAATGGCTTCGACCACTTGCTGTGTTTTAGCCATGTCGATTCGGAAATAACCGCCATCGATTGAACCGGCAACCGCATCGCGCAACATCTGTTCATTCACTTTGATAAACATTCCCGTGGCATGAATTTGCCTGACAGGTAATGATTGTGGATCATGGGCTTTACTTACCAACCAACCCGTGAAACCCATGAATAACAAAATTACAATGATTCGACGCAACCGACGCCAGTTAAACATAGCGCCGGTTTCGCGCGACATCAGAATTGCCTGCGCATTCGCTTTAGCGAACATGCGGGCCTCCGGTTGTTGCATTCGATACTGATAAAGTTTGAGCCAAAATTCGATAAACCAGCTCATCGAAGCTGATACCCTGCGCTTTGGCAGCCATAGGCACCAGACTATGATCAGTCATACCTGGCACGGTATTAACTTCGATAACGTAGGGGCGATTTTGTTGGTCACACAAAATGTCAACTCGTCCCCACCCCTTGGCATTCACAGCATGAAATGTTGCCAGCGCCAGACGTTGCAACTGCATCTCTTCTTCCTGATTCAATCCACAAGGGCAATGGTATTTGGTATCGTTGCCAATATATTTGGCAGAGAAATCATAAAAACTGTGCGTCGTTTCCAGTCGAATCACCGGCAATACTTCGTCACCGAGAATTGCCACGGTATATTCCTTGCCCTGAATCCATTGCTCAGCAATCACCTCACCATGATATTTAGCCGCTTCACGATATGCAGGCATTAATTGCTCAACTTTCTCCGCTTTGGTCATACCGATGCTGGAACCTTCCAGTGCTGGTTTGATCATAATGGGCAGGCCCAAGGTTGCCGCTACATATTCAGGATCAAAATCGTTTTCGAGCACTAAATAAGCGGGGGTCGGCAGGCCGATACCTTGCAGTAATTGTTTGGTTCGCAGCTTATCCATTGCCAATGCAGATGCGAGCACACCGCTCCCGGTATAGGGTATCGCCAACATTTCCAACACGGCCTGTATCACACCATCCTCGCCACCTTTGCCATGCAGAATTATGAATACACGATCAAATTTTTGCCGTTGCAATTCCGTCAGGATCGTTTCACGCTGTACATCGATACCGTGAGCATCAACACCACGTTGTTGCAATGCATTTAATACAGCCGCACCACTCTTGAGTGAAACTTCGCGCTCAGATGACCAGCCGCCCAGCATTACGGCAACCTTACCGAACGCAACGGGATCAGCTGGATAATTTGTTTGCTTAGTAATAGCCATCACACTCGCGCCTCGCCGACGATATGTACTTCTTGTTGTAATTTCACGCCCGTTTCCTTCAATACTGTGTCACGGACTTTATTAATTAGCGCTTCAATATCGCCCGCCGTCGCCGTACCCACGTTGACAATAAAATTAGCGTGCTTATCAGACACACAGGCACCGCCGATACAGAAGCCTTTTAATCCGCATTGTTCAATCAAACGTGCTGCATAATCTCCAGCCGGATTACGAAACACCGAACCGGCATTGGGTTGTTGCGTAGGTTGGCTCGCCCCGCGTTTTGCCAGCAGTGCTTTTTGTTGTGCCGCGCTGGCCTTGCCATCGCCGTGCTGCAGTTGCAACGTCGTTGCAACAAACCATTCACTTTGCGGCCCGCTTACATGACGATATGCAATTTGATAATCCTGCGGTGTACGTGTGTGCAGCACTCCCTGACGATCGATTGTCTGTACATTTGTCACGAGTTGCCAGGTTTCACCGCCAAATGCACCGGCATTCATTGCGAGTGCGCCACCCATCGTTCCCGGAATACCACATAAGAATTCTGCACCGACCAAATTATGCTTCGCACAAAACTTTGCAACCTTGGGACACGCCACACCGGCTTCGACATACACTTGCTGATGTGGTTGCACACGAATATCACTTAGCACTCCACTGGTACAGATCACTGTGCCATGCAAGCCACCATCGCGGACTAATAAATTACTTCCCAAACCAATCCAATGCAGCGTTTCCTGTGGAGTCAGTTCCTGGAGAAATACGGCCAGATCTGCAATGTCGGCAGGCTGATAAAAACGCGCCACTGGACCACCTACGCGCCAGGATGTATGCCGGGATAAATTTTCATTTTCCCGCAAAACACCACGCCATGTTGTCGTTGTTGTCATTGCCATGGATCTCATGTTGTGCCTGTCATGGCTGATCGCTCATTTGTTGCTGTAACTTCGCCGCCATCGCGCCGATATTGCCTGCACCTAGCGTCACTAAAATATCGCCGTCATGTAATACTGGCGCCAATGCATGCGGTAATTGCTCTACTTGTTCGACAAATACCGGATCTACCTGACCACGATGTCGAATCGCTCGTGCCAGTGTTCGGCCATCGGCACCACTAATCGGCGTTTCTCCCGCTGGATAGACATCCAGCAAAATCAATTCATCGACTTCGGATAACGCAATAGAAAAATCCTCAAACAAATCGCGTGTGCGTGTATAACGATGTGGCTGAAAGGCCAACACCAGACGTTTATTTGGCCAGCCATCACGTATGGCACGAATTACAGCAGTGACTTCCGTCGGATGATGACCATAATCATCAATATGCAGGATACGTTTGCCAGGTAACTCGATATCGGCATAACGATGGAAACGTCGCCCGATTCCCTGGAACTCACCCAGGGCTTTGGCAATGGCTTGCGGTGCAATGCCAATTTGTAATGCCACAGCGACCGCTGCGGTGGCGTTGAGGACATTGTGTTTACCCGGCAAATTTAATGTAATGGCGAGTGGTTGATCCTGCCCACGAATTGCCAGCTTAAAACGCGACGTAAATTCATGTTGCTCGATGTCATAGGCATAGAGATCCGCTTCTCCTGAGAATCCATATGTCAAAATTGGCCGGGTCACATCATCCAGAATTGAGCAGACATTGGCATCATCAATACACAACACTGCCAAACCATAGAAAGGCAAATGATGCAGGAAATCAATAAATGTATGCCGCAGCTTGTCGAAGTCACCGCCGTAGGTATCCATGTGATCGGCATCAATGTTAGTAACGATGGCGATCATCGGTTGTAACAATAAAAATGATGCATCACTTTCGTCGGCTTCGGCAACCAGATATCGTCCGGTGCCCAGGCGTGCATTGGTGCCCGCGCTATTCAGCCGACCACCAATCACAAATGTCGGATCCACTCCCCCTTCGGCGAGAATGCTGGCAACCAGACTCGTTGTGGTAGTCTTACCATGAGTTCCGGCAATGGCAATGCCATAGCGGAAGCGCATCAACTCAGCAAGCATTTCTGCACGTGGAATAACCGGTATGCGTTGTTGATGTGCTGCAATAACTTCCGGGTTATCGTTATGCACGGCACTGGAGATAACCACGACCTCGCAGTCACTGACATATTCACTCGCATGACCAATATTAATCGTGGCACCCATTGATTCGAGCCGTTGTGTCATGGCATTACTCTGCTTATCCGAACCACTTACCTGGTAACCGAGATTCAACATCACTTCGGCAATGCCACCCATGCCAACACCACCGATACCGACAAAATGAATTCGCCGGATTCGACCCATACCAGGTTCAGTATGATGTACTACCGTATCTGCCTTGCGTCGTTTCACTTTAGTCATGCATCACCTCAACGACATGATCGGCAACTACTTTGGTTGCATCGGGTTTAGCCAATTTACGTGCTGCTTCAGCCATTGCCAGCAAACGTGGTCGACCTTGTGAAAATAACTCACGCATCTGTGACGCCAATAACTGTGGCGTTAAATCACGTTGTTGTAATAACAATGCTGCACCGGCATCCGCTAACACATGTGCATTGGCGGTTTGATGATCATCAACAGCAAGCGGAAATGGCACCAGTACTGCGGCCAGACCAACGTTACTTAATTCAGAAATTGTCATGGCACCGGCACGACAGATAATAATATCCGCCCAACTATAGGCTTCCGCCATATCGGTTATAAACGGAACAACCCGCGCCGGAACCTTGAATTCGTTATAACGCGCTTGTGTCGCCTGATCCTTTTGTTTGCCTGCCTGATGCCAAACGATTGGGCGGAGGTCTACATCAAGTTGTGCCAACGCCGCAGGAACCATGTCATTTAGTGCCTGCGCACCCAGGCTGCCACCGATAACTAACAGGTGCAGTGCATCTTGCCGCGCCTGATAGCGTTGCGCCGTCGCCGCTATCGTTAAAATTCCATGTCGCACTGGATTTCCGGTGACCACAGCATGACGCTGTGATTTAAAACTTCCGGGAAAGGCTTGCAGCACTCGGTTGGCAAAAAGTGCTAACCAGCGATTGGTTAAACCCGGTATGGCATTTTGCTCATGAATTAGCAACGGTCGACGCAACAACCAGCTGGCCAAACCACCCGGACCGGTGACAAATCCGCCCATACCTAATACTGCATGTGGCTGCAGCCGCACACAAATGCGTATGGCTTGTGTCAAAGCCAATAACAACCGGCCAGGCGCTAACAGCCAACCCATGATTCCTTTGCCACGCAAACCTTTAACGCTAAGGTATTCAATCGGAAATCCTTCACGTGGCACAATGTCATTTTCCATTCCATGTCGTGTTCCCAACCAGTGCACCTTATGTCCGCGTCCGCGTAGATCCTGCGCTACCGCTAATGCCGGGAATACATGACCACCGGTACCGCCAGCCATCACTAATATCGTTGCAGAATTCGTTACCATGGCGTGTATGTTGACCTCTGGGTGGGGCGATCATCACGGCGTGTTTCATAGTCTGCGCGTAGCAATAAACCCAGGGCGATGCACATCACCACGATGCTGCTACCACCATAACTCATGAACGGTAATGTCAAACCTTTGGTGGGTAACACACCCATATTCACGCCCATATTGATAAACGCCTGCAAGCCAATCCAGATGCCAATGCCGTAGGCCACAAACGCAGCAAATGGGCGATCCCGACGTTCGGCGGCACGGCCGATGCGTAATGCGCGTAATACCAATATCGTAAACAGAGTGATCACGACCATCACGCCCATCAAACCTAACTCTTCAGCCAATACTGCAAACAAAAAATCCGTATGTGCTTCCGGCAAATAAAATAATTTTTGTACGCTCGCACCCAAACCAACACCAAACCACTCTCCACGACCGAAGGCGATCAATGCCTGAGTCAATTGGAAGCCACTGTTAAATGGATCATCCCAGGGATTCATAAATGTCATGAGCCGTTGCACACGATAATGCGATCCCAAGGCCAATGCTGATAACAGCGCGACTGCCAGCCCCATCAATACTGTGAAGCGTGATGCCGGCACACCACCTAACCACAACATGCCAACAACAGTAACAATCAAGACCGCCGCCGAACCAAAATCCGGTTCCAGCAATAACAACACGATCAATACCATGAGCAACAAGAGTGGCCGAATAAAGCCGCCCAGACTTTGTTTAACCGCTTCTTCATGACGTACCAGATAACCCGCCATATACAATACGCAGAATAATTTCACAATCTCGGATGGCTGCATGTTAAATCCAGCCAGACTCACCCAACGGGCACTGCCATTTACAGTGCGTCCCAATCCAGGAATGAACACCATTAGCAATAACCCAACGCTAATGATCATCATCACCAATCCAAGTGATCCCCACACACGCAACGGAATACGTACTACGGCCATTGTGGTGAAGACGCCTACACCGGTAAACATCAATTGCCGCCATAAAAAATAAAATGGATCACCAACCTGTTTTTCTGCGACGGATACTGATGCAGAGCCAACCATAATCAGCCCCAGAATGAGCAGCATGATACTGCTGCCCAACAACCAGTAATCTATTGGCCAGGGTGCTTCACCCTGCGCTGCATCGTCGTT
This sequence comes from Gammaproteobacteria bacterium, assembly GCA_024641475.1. Taxonomy (GTDB): domain Bacteria; phylum Pseudomonadota; class Gammaproteobacteria; order UBA6429; family Thiohalophilaceae; genus JACQBC01. The sequence continues at coordinate 71,133 of JAHECZ010000005.1, read as the reverse complement.
CCAGGCATTATGTAGATACATTGTCATATCAGATTTCATGCCAACAGCACCTTTACACGTTGCATGAATATTTCGCCACGCTGTTCATAACCACTGAACATGTCAAAACTCGCGCACGCGGGTGAAAGCAATACGGCATCACCGGATTGCGCCAGTTGCCTTGCCTGATGAATCGCCTCATCCAAATCTTGGACGAAACTTTGTGGAATAGTGTCACCCAGGGTTTTGGCAATCAGTGGGGCATCTTTACCGATCAATAAGACATGTCGAGCGCGTTGTTGCAACGGTGCACGCAGCGGTGTGAAATCCTGCTCTTTGCCCAAACCACCTAGTATTACAATCAATTTATTGGCTGGAATACCGGCAATCGCCGCTAACGAGGCGCCGACGTTCGTGCCCTTGGAATCGTTGTACCAATTGACTCCATCTTTCTCGAGTATCCATTGACTGCGATGTGGCAACCCAGGGAATTGTTGTAATGCGTTTTGCATGGCGTGCAGAGGTAGTTCCATGGCGACACCTAAAGCAAGCGCCGCCAGCGCATTCGCTACATTATGTTGACCTTTGATTTGCATTGCCGCTACCGGCAATATCTCTTCATCTGCATGTGCCAGCCAGTCCTGGTCGGCGACACGCCGTATGCCAAATTCTGTTTTACTTTGTGGGGTGGCCAGTTTGAAGTGCAACACTTTGCGGTTCTTCGCCTGTGATTTCACTAACGCACTGACCAGCGGATCATCATCATTGCTCACTATCGTGCCATTCCCGGCAAATATCTTCGCCTTGGCGGCAACATATTCTTTAATAGTGTCATAACGATCCATATGATCTTCACTAAGATTCAAAATCGTGCTGGCACTGGCGTTCAACGAATGCGTGGTCTCCAACTGAAAGCTGGACAGTTCCAGCACATAAATATCCGGATCTTGTTCCAGCAAATCCAATGCGGGAATACCCAGGTTGGCCCCAGCCGCAACCCGGCGATCCGACTGACGTACCATTTCAGCAACCAATGTTGTCACCGTACTTTTACCATTCGATCCAGTGATGGCGATAACAGGTTTCTGCACACAACGTGCAAATATTTCCACGTCACCAATTATTTCTGCACCACGTTGCGCACACGCAGCTATCACGGGCGTCGATATAGCAATGCCAGGGCTCACTACCAGGGTATCGATACTGGCAAATACCTGCGGATCAAATTCACCGAGAAAGATCGGCACATCCGGGAAATCCTCCTGCATATCTTTCAAACCAGGCGGATGTACGCGACTGTCCGCAACAGCAAACTGTACACCACGTTGTTGCAGGAACCGCACCACGGATAATCCTGTCTTACCCAAGCCAACAACCATGACCCGCTTACCCGCAAATATTTGCGGGCAGTTTACCGAATCATGTTTGTGTGTCGCTGTTTGCATCATTTAATCCGTTTAGCGAATCTTCAGCGTAGCCAAACCAACCAATACCAGAATCACCGTGATGATCCAGAAGCGCACAATCACGCGTGGTTCCGGCCAACCTTTCAATTCAAAATGGTGATGAATCGGTGCCATACGAAATATCCGTTTACCGGTTAATTTGAATGATGCCACCTGCAAGATCACCGACACGGTTTCCATAACAAATACACCGCCCATGATGAACAACACCAATTCCTGTCGCACCATCACGGCAACCACACCCAAGGCGGCACCCAAAGCCAAGGCGCCGACATCACCCATGAATACTTGTGCAGGGTAGGTGTTGAACCACAGAAATCCCAATCCAGCTCCGACCAATGCACCACAAAAAATGGCTAACTCGCCGATACCCGGTATGTGCGGAATCGCCAGATAAGTCGCAAACGCCTTGTGACCAGCGACGTAAGCAAAGATTCCTAATGCCCCGCCAACCATGACCGTCGGCATGATTGCCAGACCGTCAAGACCGTCGGTGAGATTCACGGCATTACTGGTGCCCACAATGACGAAATAGGCTAATAAAATGAATATCGGCGCGCTTAGCGGAATTGCCACGGTTTTAAACAACGGTACGATTAAAGCTGTCTCGCCTGGCAACTTCGCGGTATAGAATAAAAAAAATGCAGCCGCCAGTGCGCCAACGGATTGCCAAAAATATTTGTAGCGCGCTATCAAACCCCGCGAATCACGTTTGATTAATTTTTTGTAATCATCGACCCAACCAATGACACCAAATACCAATGTCACCGCCAGCACAACCCAGGTATGCCGATTGGTCAGATCCGCCCACAATAATGTACTGATAGCGACCGCTACCAGAATCAAGGCGCCACCCATTGTTGGCGTGCCAGCCTTGGAGAAATGTGATTGTGGCCCATCATTGCGTACCGTCTGGCCAATTTTGTAGGTGCTGAGCTTACGAATCATTGCTGGACCTACGAGTAATGAAATAACCAAGGCAGTTAGCACGCCCAGGATGGCGCGAAAGGTTAAATACCCAAACACGTTAAATCCACTGTAATATTTTTCCAGATAATCCGCTAAATGAAATAACACCTTACTCAGCCCTCTGTTTGTGTTAACGCATTGACGACATTTTCCATGTGCGCCGAACGCGAACCTTTCACTAACAACGTGACATCACTGGACAATTCCGCTGCCAGTGCCGAGATTAATTGCGGTTGCTCCGTAAAGACTTGTGCCTGCTTGCCAAACCCTTCTGCCGCAAATCGGCCAAACATCCCGACGGTATACAAATGTTGCACATCGCAGGATTGCGCATAGACACCAACGTCACGATGCAATTTTTCTGTATCAGGACCCAATTCGCCCATATCTCCCAGAGCCACATAATGTTGCCCCGGAAATACCTTCAGAACATCCAACGCCGCCTTGAATGAAACCGGATTGGCGTTATAGGTGTCATCGATAATGCGACTACCGCGTTTGCCGGATTTGAGTTGTAAACGCCCCTTGACCGGCATCACTGCTTCCAGTCCAAGTTTGATTTGTTCGGCGGTACAGCCTATTGCACAGGCTGCTGCACTGGCAGCCAGTGCATTCATGACATTGTGCAGCCCCAGCAATCGCAACTGCACTTCGCAATTACCTTGCGGAGTATTTACATGCACGTGACTACCTGATGTCGATACAGTCCACTGCGCAGTTATTTTTGCCGTGTTATTTATGCCAAAGTCGATAACGGAATGTTGGCCACACAATTTACGCCATAACGTTGCAAAAGCATCATCTGCATTCACAATGCCAATCCCGTTTGCGGCCAAACCACCGTATATTTCACCCTTGGCCTGCGCCACGCCAGCGAGGCTGCCAAAACCTTCCAGATGTGCCGGGCCGGCATTGTTGATCAACGCCACATCAGGCTTTACCAGTTGTGTCAGATATGCGATTTCACCCGCATGATTGGCTCCCAGTTCAATCACCGCAAAATCATGCGATTGATTGATCTGCAACAGTGTCAGCGGTACACCGATGTCATTATTCAAATTACCACGTGTGTATAAAACCTCTCCGCGTTGCGCGCAGATCGACGCCAGCATTTCCTTCACGGTGGTTTTCCCATTGCTGCCGGTAATCGCAATCACGGGAATATTAAATTGCTGCCGCCATGCAGACGCCAGTTTTCCCAGAGCCAGACGCGCATCGTCAACCACGAGTTGTGGCACCGGAACATTCACCTGCCGTTCGACAAGTACTGCAGCTGCACCCTGTTGCACAGCCAAAGCAACAAATTCATGCGCATCGAAGTTCGGACCATGTAACGCGATAAATAATTCGCCAGACTTAATCGTGCGCGTATCGGTACTGACACCGTTAATGGCTGCGCTGGTACCTAACAGGTTGGCATCAACAGCAGATGCTATACGTTCCAGTGTCCAATTGAAGTTAAGTGACATAATCACCCACCTCTTTAAAATAGGATTGCACTTCCGCAACATCGCTAAAAGGCAATTTCTGTTCACCAATTTGCTGATAGGTTTCGTGACCTTTGCCGGCAATCAGCACAATGTCATCGGCTTTTGCATTGGCCAATGCATAATGTATTGCCAGACGACGATCCAACTGAATTGTTGCATTGCCCGGTTGACGCAGCCCTGTCTTGATCTGATCAATAATAACTTGCGCATCTTCATGACGCGGATTATCACTGGTAATGACCAGCCGATCCGCATGCTGCTCAACTATCGCACCCATCATGGGTCGTTTTGTCTGGTCACGATTGCCGCCACAACCAAACACACACCATAACTTGCCTTGCGCATGATCACGCAATGATGTTAATGCCTGCTCAAGTGCATCCGGGGTATGCGCATAATCCACGACCACGGTAGCATGTCGTTGCGAACGTAATAACTGCATACGTCCGGCCACCGGTGAAACCTGATTCAGTCTTGCCAAAGCCTGTGACAATTCCAGCCTGGCATGTAACAGTACACCAAGTGTTGCCAGCAAATTACTGATATTGAAGCGTCCAAATAATGGGACCTTGACGTGACCTTCACCCCAGGGAGTGATTACACGGAAGGCCAGACCTGTTGCTGACAATTTGATGTCAGTAGCAAACAAATCTGCTTTCCCGTGTTCTGCCTGCATGCCGTAGGTAAGCACCGCTGTTGCTGGCGCCAATACTTTCTGTAATTCACGCCCATAGGTATCATCAAGATTAATCACAGCCTGCTTGAGCGATGGCCAGACAAACAATTTCTGTTTCGCCTGCGCATAGCTCTGCATGTCTTTGTGATAATCCAGATGATCATGGGTCAGATTGGTAAACACCGCACAATCGATCGACACGCCCTGAATACGCGCCTGATCCAGTGCATGCGAGGAAACTTCCATGGCGACTGCTTGGGCACCGCTATCACGCAGTTCCGCTAACCAATGCTGCGTCGTGATGCCATCCGGTGTGGTGTGTTGCGATTGCTGCAATTGTTGCGGATAACCCCAGCCGAGTGTACCGATCACACCACATTTAAATTTCGGCGCTATTGTCTGCGCAATGAATTGCGTGGTGGAAGTTTTTCCATTGGTTCCCGTGACTCCCACCATATACATGGCTTTTGATGGCGCCTGATAGAAAACGTCGGCGAGAACGCCGACTAGTTGAGTCAAATTGTTTATCGCGATGCAGGGCACGCGTATCCCGCCAGGGGAATGGCGCCAACTCAACGGTATGGGAACGGTTGTACGATCACTGTCCCATAATATGGCAACCGCACCTTGCGCGATTGCCTGATCAATATAATGTCGGCCATCACTGCTTTGACCGATACAGGCGATGAATACATCGCCTTGCTGAATTTTTCTACTATCAATAATTAACTGACGCACCGGACGATCCGCATCCGCAGATACTGTGGCAATTCCTTGCAACAGATCACTGAGCATCATAGCGGATATCTGTTTTAGCGCGCTCATCATGGGCGCCCATCCAGATAGGCTAATTGTGCTTTGGTGACAGGAACGTCATCAGGTGGGATATCCATCAACCGTAATGCGCCAGACATGACGCGGGCAAAAACCGGAGCGGCAACCTCACCGCCGTAGTAATTTTTGCCTTGTGGTTCATGAATAGCAATCGCCATGACCAGTCGCGGACGATTTGCAGGTGCAATACCGGCAAACACAGCAACATATTTATTCTCAGTGTAACCATTGCGATCGAGTTTTTTCACCGTGCCTGTCTTACCCGCCACCATATAACCGGGAATACTGGCTTTCACGGCAGTGCCACCTTCTTCCACCACGGTTTCCATCATGGAACGAATTTGTTGGGTGATCCTGGCCGGTATTACCTGTTCGCCCGCTACACCATTGGATTGCAATAAAAAGCTGACCGGCCGTCGTACACCATCGGCGGCCAATACAGCGTAGGCTCGTGCCAGTTGCAATGTCGTCACCGATATTCCGTAACCATATGACAAGGTAGCGCGTTCAATCTCGCGGTCATAACGCGACGGCACTAACTCACCACCGACTTCACCCGGGAAGCCGCTATTCGTACTGGCGCCAAAACCCACTTGCTGATGTATCGCTAACATTAATTTCGCTGGCAATGATAATGCGATCTTGGAAGCGCCGACGTTACTGGATTTTTGAATAATACCAACCAGATCCAGTCGACCGTAATTGTGTACATCGTGCACGGTCATGCGTCCCACCTGAAATGTTCCTGGGGCAGTATCAATTAACGTTGTTGGTTTGAATTTGCCGGATTCCAGCGCCGCCGCAATCGTAAAGGGCTTGATGGTTGAACCGGGTTCAAATAAATCGGTCACTGCCCGGTTACGCGATCGGTAACTCTCATAATCTTCACGGTTGTTCGGATTCAACGCGGGTTGATTTACCATCGCCAATATTTCACCCGTCTGCACATCCAGAATAACTGCCGAACCGGATTTTGCTTTATGGGCAAACACAGCACTTTTTAATTCGCGGTACGCAAGATACTGCAGGCGACGATCCAGACTCAGAATAATATCTTTACCCGGTCGTGGTTGTTTTTTCAGATCCACGTCCTTGATAACCTGGCCAAGCCGATCTTTCATGACAGTTTGTACGCCATTGGTGCCATGCAACCAGGAATCATAGCCAAGCTCGATTCCTTCCTGTCCATCATCATCGACATTCGTCATTCCGATGACGTGTGCAAAAACTTCACCATCAGGATAATAACGACGATATTCACGTAGCAATGACACGCCAGGAATATTCAGCGCCATCACCTGTTGTGCCACTTCCGGTGTACCATGACGTTTAAGATAGATAAATTCTTTATCCGCACGTGACTTGATCAAATCCGTGACAGCTTTAGGCGTCATTTCGAGAAGTTTAGCCAACGCCTGTAGTTGATTTTTACTAATTTCGAATTGAGTCGGGTTAGCCCAGATGGAATCAACCGGTGTGCTGACCGCTAACGGTTGTCCATGTCGATCCATGATCATGCCACGATGTGCAGGCAGCGGCAGTGTCCGCAAGCTCCGTGCGTCACCCTGGTTTTGCAAAAATTGCTTGTTGAGAACAATTAACTGAAATGCGCGCAACGACAAAATCAGACTGACCAGGATTATACCCACCAAGACAGTGAAATATCGTAAGCGACTATTTATCTGAGGTGTAAGCGCTTTCATGGCTTGATAATCACTGCTGCACCAAATTCCACATTACGCATGGCCAATTTCTTGCGTGCCACTTCTTCGATACGGCTATGCGTCGCCCAGGTGCTTTGTTCAAGTTGTAAACGTCCCCAGTCCACATCGAGTGCATCACGTTGTTTTTGTGATTCACGAAACTGGACGTAGAGTTTGCGATTCTCGTGTTTCGCATAAATAACGCCAAAGGCTGACATGACAACCAGAATCAACAGGACGACATTAAATAGTTTCAACATCATGCGAGCTTCTCCGCGACGCGCAACACCGCACTGCGGGCACGTACATTACGCTTGGTTTCCTCGTCGGAGGGTTTAATTGCTTTGCCGATCAATCGCCATTTATGTTTCAGTTCGACATGAACAATGGGTAAGTCCGGGGGTAGTTGTTCACCTCGACTCATATCCCGCATGAATCTTTTTACGATACGGTCTTCCAGCGAGTGAAAACTGATAATGACGATTCGCCCGAGCGGTGCGAGAATGTCATGCAATTGCGCCAAACACTGTTGCAGATCTTCCAGTTCACGATTAATAAAAATGCGTATCGCCATAAAACTACGCGTGGCAGGATCTTTGTGGCGCTCCCGCGTCGGTACGGCAGCGGCAATAATCTCGGCCAGTTGTTGCGTGGTCGCAATACTGAATTCGGTGCGAGCGGCGACAATGGCACGGGCAATCCGCCGTGAGTAGCGTTCTTCACCATAATGAAAAATCACATCGGCGATTTCCGTCTCACTGGCTTGCGCCAACCAGGCCGCTGCAGACATACCGCTACTGGTATCCATACGCATATCCAACGGGCCGCTATGCCGAAAACTGAATCCCCGCTCGGGATCGTCCAGTTGCGGAGATGACACCCCCAAATCCAGCAATACACCGTTTACCTTGCCTGCCCAACCCAGTTTGTTCACTATTTCGCCAATCTGGGTAAAACTGGCCCTATATATATAAGTACGATTCTCTTGGGCAAAATCCACCTCGGCCTGGGCAATGGCCATGGGATCCTTATCGATAACCAGCAATTTACCTTGCGGCCCAAGTTGACTGAGGATCATGCGACTATGCCCCCCGCGTCCGTATGTCCCATCCACGTAATAACCTTCGGGCTGGACACACAAAGCTGTCACCGCTTCGTTCAACAGTACTGTCTGATGCGAAAGCGTGGTCATTACAAGGAAAGGGATTCCAGGCCATCGGTCAGCTCCTGATCCAGGTCAGTTTCACCCAACCACTTATCGCGGCGTTCATTCCAGGCTTGTTCTTCCCACACTTCGAATTTGTTGCCTTGGCCTAATAACACGACATGTTTGTCCAGTTTGACCAGGTCACGTAGCGTGGGCGGTAGCAGGATTCGTCCGTGGCTATCGAGTTCACATTCGGAAGCATGTCCCAATAACAACCGTTTGAGCCGAACAGCCTGTTTGTTCAAGCTGGGCAGGCGCACCAATTTGCGTTCGATGTCTTCCCATTCCGTCAGTGGATAGATCAATAAACAGGGGTCACTCATATCGAGCGTCACCACCACCTGGCCATTGCCCATGGTTTGCAAGCGCTCACGATACTTGCTTGGCATCGCCATGCGCCCCTTGGCATCCAGACTGAGGACGTTCACTCCACGAAACACGCTGACCCCTTTGATGGCATTTCTGCCATTTAAACCCACTTTATCCCACTTCCTAACACTATAGGTAGTATATGGGCTTTGTGTCAAGCCAAATCCCCCACGAAAACAACAATTCTTGTAATAAAGTCAGTAACTTAGCGCCACATAAGGCTGTGGATAAGTCGGATTTTTGGATGTGTGAAACTGCTGAAAAACAAGGAGTTAGAACGATCAGCTAAAGTGAAATAGTAGAAGGAAGTCGGCCGATAAGCCGGATTCTGTCGTGGGCAATCATTCCTCTGGGCCAGACATCGCTGTCTGGCTCAAGCAGCCTACCCGGAAGCAGTGCGGGCCGCACCAATGCTTCCCTATTTGGCCTTGCTCCGGATGGGGTTTTCCGTGCCGTCGACTGTTGCCAGCGACGCGGTGCGCTCTTACCGCACCATTTCACCCTTACCTGTGCCTTGCGGCCATCGGCGGTGTATTTTCTGTGGCACTTTCCGTCGACTCACATCGCCCAGGCGTTACCTGGCATCCCGCCCTATGGAGTCCGGACTTTCCTCCAGGAGATTGCTCTCCCAGCGATTGCCTGGCCGACTTCCGCGCCCATTGTACCTAAACGCTAGGACTTGGGTTGAGACAATTGCAGTGCCCTATCATACAAGGCATTTTTACTTTGTCCGGTTAGTGCGGCGACTAGCTGCGCGGTATTCTTTACCGACAGGTGTTCCAGAAGTTGTGTTAACAGGGTGTCAATTTCTATCTCTGCTCGCGCCGTTTGCGTCACTGTCGCCGCGCCATGTAGCAGTAAAACCACTTCCCCAAGCTGTTGTTTAGTATCAGCCGCAACAAAGTTACGTAATTCTTGCAACGGTTTGGCGCACACGGTTTCATAAGTCTTGGTTAACTCTCGTGCCATAACCGCAGTTCGTTCCGGCTCAAATATCTGGCACAGATCCTCCAGTGTATCCAGAATTCGATGCGGTGCTTCATAAAACACCATGGTGCGAGTTTCATGCCGGAGTGATTGCAAATAAGTCTGTCGTGCTGCTGATTTTGCAGGTAAAAATCCCTCAAAGACAAAACGATCGGTGGGTAACCCGGCTACCGATAACGCCGCAATCACTGCACTGGCGCCAGGTATCGGTACCACACGGATGCCCGCTGATTGTGCTTCACGCACCAATACAAAACCCGGATCGCTGATCAATGGCGTACCCGCATCACTGATAATGGCCACCTGCTTACCCTGCTGTAATGTTGCCAGTATGGCTGCCGTTTGCTGTAATTCGTTGTGTTCGTGCAATGCCTGCAGTTGGGTTTGAATGCCATAGTGATCGAGTAGTTTGCGGCTATGACGGGTATCCTCGGCCAGGATAACATCTACCTGTTTGAGCATTTCCACAGCACGGTAGGTCATATCCCCAAGATTTCCCAAGGGAGTAGCCACCACGTACAACACACCCGGCTGAAAAGACACGTTATAATTCCCTGGTCACGACGTTCAAATACGTCTTACCCTATGGATACTAACCTATCGTGAAAACGCATATGAAGCACAAAATCATTCTTCTGACTGCTATCGCTACCTGGCTTGGCGGTTGTGCCACGGTGGAACGCCCGCAAAAACCGGAAATACCCGGTATGCCGGTAAGCCAGGCCATTCCGAGCGAAGATCCCGAACAATTGATGCAAGCAGGTGATTACGTTAATGCCGCCAAACAGTTTCTCAGTCGCGCTGATAAAAGTCAGGGCAGTGACAAAATCCATTTACACCTGCGCGCAGTTGCTGCCTTGGCGCGCAGCGAGCAATTACCGCAGGCATTGCAATTATTTTATAGCTTCCATGTCAACGATTCCGACTACCTCGGGCAGGAATTGCTGCGCTTAACAAAGGCACATCTGGCTCTGGCTGAACGTCATCCGGCGCAGGCAGTGGAATTACTTGCCATGTCTCTGCGCTCCGGCACTCCCGAAATATATCTGACTGACTATCATGCGTTACATGCCGAGGCCTATGCATTGACGGGAAATCGATTGGATGCAGCGCGTGAATTGATACAACGGGAAAAATACCTGAGTGTTAAAGAGTTAGTTGCGGCCAATCAACAACGCATCTGGGCATTGCTCACCAGCATGAGTGAACGCGCCTTGCAACAATTACGGACCGCGCCGCCACCGGATATTACCAGCGGCTGGATGGAGCTGGTATCCATTGCCAAAATCTATCAGCTGAGTCCGATACGTTTGAAGGAACAGCTGACACAATGGCGCAGCAAATACCCCAATCATCCCATCAGTGATGACATGCTCAATGCGCTCATGCAACGTAAACCGGAAGACGTCGCCTATCCAGATCGGATAGCTCTGATGTTGCCCTTAACCGGAAAATTTGCCAAAGCGGGTGAAGCTGCACGCGATGGTTTCCTGGCAGCATATTACTCACGTCGTCCCAATGCCAATCAAAAGATTCGTATCTATGACACCGGCGATGACACCAATAAATTCCGGGACCTGTATCAAACCGCTGTAAAAGATGGTGCACAATTTATCGTTGGCCCATTACAAAAAGAAGCCATGCAGCAGCTGTTACAATTGGACGAATTGCCGGTAACGACTCTGTCCTTGAATAGCCTGCCGGAAGAAGAACGCCCATTGCGGGCAAATTTGTATCAATTCAGTTTGTCACCCGAAGAAGAAGCCCGTCAGGTTGCTGATCGAACCTGGCTCGATGGTTATGTCAATGCCGCCGTGTTAATCCCCGCTGGTCCATGGGGAGAACGCATGCTACAGGCCTTCCGCGAACGCTGGCTGGCTGTGGGCGGCAGGATTCTTGAAGTGCAAACTTATGACCCGGCAAAAATGGATTATTCAAACTCCATTCAAGCTTTGTTAAATATTGATGAAAGCTATAAACGCTCACGCCGGGTTGCCAGCACACTCAGACATGAAATTAAATTTACACCGCAACGTCGCGAAGATATCGATTATATTTTCCTGGCAGCCTACCCGGTACAGGGCAGACAGATTCAGCCGCAATTAAATTTTTACCACGCTACCGAAGTGCCGGTATATTCCACCTCGCATATCTATACTGGCAGTCTCAATCAGGAACGTGATCGGGATATGGATGGTGTGATGTTCGGTGATATGCCCTGGGTTTTATCCGGCAGTACCTTGCATCGAAATTTACATCTGGAACTTGAACCAAATATTTCCGAGGCCGGGAACACACTGCAACGCGTCTATGCGCTGGGCATTGATGCTTTTAATATCATCGGTGCATTGAATACCTTGCGTAAATATCCTTACGAGCGCTTCGATGGCGAGACCGGCAGCCTCAGCCTGGATAATAATTTACATATTCGTCGCCAGCTAACCTGGGTAAAATTCCGCGCGGGTCGACCGATTGCTCTGGAACAGGGAAACATGTAAATACGTATGCAGCAGACATCTACTCTCGAGATCGGTAAACAGGCAGAGCACCTGGCTTGCCAGCATTTACAGAAGTTAGGATTGTCCTTGCTGACCGCGAATTTTCGTAGCCGTTATGGTGAAATCGACTTAATCATGCGCGATCGCGACACCACTGTTTTTGTTGAGGTACGTTCTCGCAAACACGGCAACCTGGTAGATAGTCTGGAAAGTGTCGATCGGCATAAGCAGCGCAAACTGATCCGTACCGCGCAGTTCTATTTACTTGCCAATCCGGCACTGGCCAGGCAACCTGCCCGCTTCGATGTCATTGCAATTACCCAACAACCCGACACGGCGCAAATCAATTGGATCAAAGATGCCTTTCAAGCCTAATTCAGCAAGGAATGACCATGCCTAATCACGACATGATTAAAACTATTTTCGATGCCAGCATAGCCACCAAACAGGCGTCACGGGAAGTTTTGCTCGCCCCGGTTGGCCGAGCTGCTGACCTGTTGATCACCGCCCTGCGCAAAGGCAAAAAGGTCTTGAGCTGCGGCAATGGTGGTTCCGCTGCCGACGCGCAACATTTTTCATCGGAGCTGTTAAACCGTTTCGATCAAGATCGTCCCAGCCTGCCTGCCATCGCCCTGACGACCGACAGTTCAACCGTTACTTCTATCGCCAATGATTACCACTATGACCAGATTTTTTCCAAACAAATCTCATCTCTTGGTCAAGCCGATGATGTTCTGCTGGCGATATCCACCAGTGGCAACTCGGCGAATATCATCACCGCCATTGACACCGCACATCAGCGTGGCATGCGGGTGATTGCATTAACAGGACGTGATGGCGGGAAAATAGCCGCGAAACTTCAACCTACTGATGTTGAAATCAGAATTCCCTCCAATGTTACAGCGCGTATTCAGGAAGTGCATCTTTTGGTCATTCATTCGCTGTGCAGCTGTATTGATGCCGAATTATACGGTTATCAACCGAAGTGAACATACCCGCCGCACTACCGGCTGAACTGCTTCAGCAACTTATTGGCCGGTTAGGTCAGCAGGCGGTATTCACTGATCCTGCGGAGTGCATTGCGTATAGTTATGATAATAGTCGACAACAAAGCATACCTGCCTGTGTTGTCATGCCCACATCCCATAGTGAAGTTCAGTTCATTGTTGCATTGTGTTATCAATATCATATCCCGCTGACTGCGCGTGGCCGCGGCACCGGCACCACGGGAGCAACCGTACCGCTTGCAGGTGGCATCGTGCTTTCGACCGAACGCATGAATCGCATTCTGCAAATTAATACCGCCGATCGCTATGCTGTAGTTGAACCTGGTGTGACAAATCAGGAAATTCAGGATGCCCTGGCACCGCATGGATTTTTCTGGCCACCTGATCCGACCTCGGCGGCCTATTGCAGTGTTGGTGGAAATCTTGCGCACAACTCCGCAGGACCACGCGCGGTAAAATATGGCACTCCGCGCGATAATGTGCTGGGTTTGCAGGCCGTCACTGGCAATGGTGAAAGCATGCGTAGCGGTGTATATACAACCAAAGGTGTCGTTGGTTACGACCTGACTCGCCTGTTGATCGGATCAGAAGGCACTTTGGCGATCATTACTGAAGCGACATTGAAATTAACACCATTGCCGGAAAGTAAAATCACCATGCAGGCATGGTACCGTGACATCGATTCTGCCACCAATGCCATCGTTGCACTCATGTCGCAATCACATCTCCCCTGTGCGCTGGAATTTCTGGATGGACAAAGTATTGCCATGATCCGGCATTATTCGTCACTGGAGTTACCTGCCGAAGCCGGCGCATTATTAATGATTGAAGTTGACGGAGACCGGCAGCAATTACCGGAACTTGCAGTCCGATTCCAGCAGGTCGCCAGTAATCCGGGGCTATTGCGTTTGACAATTGCCAAAACCGACGAGGAAATAAAAGCACTCTGGGCTACCCGCAAAGCCTTATCACCGGCATTGCGCACACTGGCGCCAAAAAAAATCAATGAAGATGTTGTCGTGCCCATTTCAATGATTCCCACTTTTGTACGGCAACTGCAATCCATCTCGACACGCTTTGGTATCCCTATTGTTAACTTTGGTCACGCCGGCAATGGCAATCTGCACGTCAATTTGTTAATCAATCCGGATGATGCACAGCAAAGCGCTCAGGCCCAGCCCTGCCTGCAAGCCGTGTTTGAATTGGTTATTTCCCTGCATGGAACCCTGTCGGGGGAACATGGCATTGGTCTGGTCAAACGCGATTATATTGAGCAGGAACTGGACCCGGTGGCCCTACGTATGATGCGTCAAATTAAACGGCAGTTCGATCCACATGGAATACTCAACCCGGGAAAATTGTTCCCTTTGCTACCGGGTTCTCCCTCCCCGGGATTGCCAGATGCAGCTAATCCAGAGATGATAGCGCCCGTCACCCCAACTACGGTATAACCACTTACCATGCGCCGCCGCGATTTACTTAAATTGCTTGCCACTGCACCTTATCTGTTACGCAGCACAAATATCTTCGCCGAGGGTGCCCCACGCTGGGATCGCATTGTGGTACTCATTGAACTCAAAGGAGCAAACGACAGCCTGAATACGGTCATCCCCTATCAGGATCCGCTCTACTACCAGTATCGTCCGACAATTGCTTTGGCACGTGATAAAGTTTTGCCGCTTGGCGAACAACTCGCCTGGCATCCCGCATTACGTCCTTTATTACCTTTGTGGGAAAAAAAACAGATCGCACTTATTCATGGCCTGGGCTATGCCAACCCGAGCCTCTCACATTATCGATCCAGTGAAATCTGGAATACCGGTTCAGACAGTGCCACGGTCTTGCGCGACGGCTGGATTACGCGGTGCTTTGAGCGCCACCCATTGCCAAATAAATTTACAGCCAGCGGCATTGCGCTGTCGGATGATATGGGGCCACTCGATGGTATTCATTCAAAATCAATCGTCATGACCAACCCTGGGCAGTTTCTCAACCGCGCCGAACAAAAAGAAGCAGCGACAACTCCGCCAGAAAACCCGGCACTGGCACATATCATCGAAGTTCAAAAAGCGATCAATGCAGCGCCGCAAAGTATGTTCAACCAGCTAATCGATGAGAACTATCTGTCGGATCCACCATTTAAATCCAATATCGATGCGCAGCTTTCTGCCGTGGCCCATTTGATGGCAACTGATGTTGCCAATCCCGTTTACAAGCTCAGTCACGGAAGTTTTGACACGCATAGCAATCAACCGCCACAACACGAACTATTATTGCAACAACTGGCAGAAGCGCTGGTAAATTTCCAGTCGAACTTGCAGGAACGCGGTCTGTGGAATCGCGTAGTGGTGCTGACCTATTCAGAATTCGGCCGGAGCGTACATGAGAATGCCAAGCATGGTACCGATCACGGTACGGCAGCCAGCCATTTTCTATTGGGTGGACAAGTGGCTGGCGGACACTACGGGCAAATGCCAGCCCTCGCTGAGTTACAAGATGAGAATTTAAAATTCACTACTGATTTTCGGCGGTTATATACCACCCTGATAGAAAAATGGTGGAATCTCGCCGCTGGCAGTGATCCATTTAGTGAATTTCAGTCCTTGCCGTTATTCAATCAGTCTTGATTTGAGTCACGGCATGCGTACCCGCAACCGACTCGATCGGATGTTTTTCCGCTGGCAAATTACCAAGAATATCGTTAGCAGAGGCTTCGACAATACTGCGGAAACTCACGCCTCTGTCGGATACACTGTCATAACCGTAATTCATCTCGTGACTCATTTCCCAGACGATCACACCGGCACTGGTATCCCATATCTGCACAAACAACCGAATTTTTGCATATTGCGTATCGACTATCCGCCAGCCAAACACGCCAAACCGGCCTTCCGCACCCTGATTAAAACCGGCTAATTTCAATTGCACAGCATAACGGGCACCGGTAGCCTGACCGATGCGCTTGAGGATATCTTGTTTGAATATTCCGGTATTACGGTATTGCTCATACATCGTGCGATAGTCATTGGTTAATCCCTGACTGTTAATCGCGCTCAACGTCTGTGGTAGTGATACATGGCGGATCTTGGGATGTAGCCGTGTCAGCACTTCACTGAACACCAGGGCCAGCGCCTGCTTGTCTTCTTCCTGCCCGGTAATGGTTGAAGGTGTAAGAAAGGCCAGACCTTCTTTTTGCAATAACTCGTCGGTGAGGCCGTTATTGTGTTGTTGTGAGTTGGTGTGCATGAAACTGCCTGCACAACCACTGATGGCCAGCGTTGCGCACATTAACAATCCACACCAAAACCGTTGATGGCTTAGAACAGGCTGGTAAAATATTTTCGGCTGTTTGCATATTCGCATGGGATGCCCCCGATCAATCTTTAGGACTGATTTGCTGGCCTGTTGAGGTTATCGGCATTGGCGTGCGGGTGCACTAGTTAAAATGTGTTAAGTATCACAGTATTAATATTGTATATTTAGCATACTTTCTACATGTATATTATTCATGCAATTACTAGTAACGTACTGATAATAATATAGTTTTTAAAGATTAACAGGGGGAGTTTGATGTTGCTACGGCATATATCTGCCGCGTTTGATCCGGTTTATTTAAAACCCAAGGTCGTAACTCGTGCTATCCGCTATATGCTGCCGCTGAATGTAGCCAGTACCGCGTTACATAATAACGCCTGCCGTTCTGAGCACGATCGACGTAAAGATGACCGTCGCCAACACAAACAAAAAGTATTACTGGATTTACGTAGCCCCCATTCCCGCCGTAATCGGAGTGGCAGGCGGCATTTGGATTCAATTGCTGGTCAGTTCGATCGCGGCATTGATCAGTATGCCTGAGTCTCATCACTGCCCGTCAGCCAGGCGCTGATACAAATTCTGATCAGACTTACTAAAACATACCGCAATAATTCTTTCGAAATCAGCCTGGTTCGCCTGCATTTGTGTCAACGCGATGCGTGCTGCAATTTCTTTAGGGAATCGATATACGCCGGTGCTGATCCCAGGAAAAGCAATGCTGCGCAATTGTTGCTGGCGCGCAATTTCAAAACAGCGACGGTAGCATTGCGTTAATAGCGCTGCTTCATTGCTTTCCCCACCCTGCCAGATTGGCCCAACTGTGTGAATCACATAGCGTGCGGGCAACAAAAACCCGGCTGTAAGCTTGGCATCCCCTGTCTCGCAACCATGCAGTTCACGGCAGGCATTTAATAATTGCGGACCAGCCGTACGGTGAATGGCGCCATCGACTCCGCCACCCCCGAGCAAACTGGTGTTCGCCGCGTTGACAATCGCATCGACTACCAGTTTTGTGATATCGCCGTGAATAATTTCGATCATGGTAACGGCGGGAAAGTTACCTGATTATTTTACGACACGCAGACTTGGTCGAGCTGGTTTGGAAGGACTATCGTCCGGGGTATCCGGCGGCGGACGATGTTCATTAAAAACCATCCCCTGGCCATTCTCTTTGGCATAAATTGCCAGCACGGCTAACACCGGAAATTGTACATGCATGGGATTACCTGCAAAACGGGCGTCAAACCACACTTGTTCATTGCCGAGCTCCAGATTGGTTACGGCACGTGGCGCGACATTGAGAATGATTTTATGATTTTCGATATAGTGACGCGGTACAACGACGTCATCGTTACTGGCATCGACGAGCAGATACGGGGTGAGATCATTATCGATGATCCATTGGTAAATCGCACGTATCAAATAGGGTTGACTGGAAGTTGTAGCCATAAGTTATCGTCTTTATGATAAATCACACGAACTCAATCACCACGCAGTTCTTTTTCCTTTTCGGTAAGGCTGGCAACGAACGCTGCTCGATTAAACAATCGTTCCGCATATTGCTGCAATGCCTTGGCTGCACCGGGTAAAACAATATCATAGGAAGGCAGCCGCCACAGCAACGGTGCCAATGCACAATCAATCAGACTTACATCATCACTGAGGAAATACGGTTTTTGTTCAAAAATCGCAAGTGTTGCCAGCAAACTATCACGTAAGGCCTTCCGGGCTGCATCACTCTGTTTATCCTGCAACACAATCTTGTCGAGCAAGGAATACCAGTCACGTTCGACACGACCCAGCATCAGTCGATGCCGACTGCGCGATACGGGATCAACCGGCAGTAAAGGAGGATGCGGAAAACGTTCATCAAGGTATTCAGTAATTATACGATGGTCATATAACACCAGATCCCGATCCACCAGGGTCGGTACTTCATTATAGGGATTCAGATCCTTGAGTTCTTCAGGCGTATCATTTTCGTTGACCAGCAACAAATCATGACTAATCCCTTTCTCGGCCAACACGATACGAACCATGTGGCAACGCGGCGAATTCTCTGCGGAAAATAACGTCATCGCCTGACGCCGGTTAGCCATTTGTCCCACGGTTTTCATTGTCTAATTTACCTTGTATCTATAACGGACAAAGGGGGAATATTCCCCCTTTGTTATCATCCTTGCCTGAATTACTAATTACGCAATACGGCAAATCAATGGACGTCCTTCCAGAATTCGCGCTTCATTAAATATGAAAACACCAACAGTATCACGAGGAAAAAAATTACCAGCACACCGGTCCGCTGACGCTCCATGCGACCAGGTTCTCCCAAATAGACCAGGAAGTTGACCAGATCATTGGCGGCTTCCTTGTATTTGGCCGGAGATAATTTGCCTTCAGTCAGATATTCAAATTTACCAGTGAACACCTGTTCTTCGGTTTCGGTATCACCGTGCTTGTGTTTTTTCACTTCATAGATGGGTTTCTTCAGGCCATCCAGCTCCCACAGCACATGCGGCATACCGACATTATGGAAGGCGATATTATTGACACCCATTGGGCGCTTCGCGTCAACATAAAAGGTAGTCAGATAAGTGTACAACCAGTCTGCTTCACGCGAACGAGCAATGACGGAGAGGTCTGGCACAGCAGTACCAAACCATTGTTTGGCATCTTCGCTGCTCATGGCCACGGTCATCAGATCACCTATCTTCTTAGGCTGCCCTTCCGTTTTTTTGGAAAAATCATAGACAAACATCATGTCTCTGGCTGCCAATTTTTCATCCACGCCCAGATCATTAGCAACACGTTTATAACGCACATAACCTGCCGAATGGCATGACAGGCAATAGTTGGTAAATAAACGTGCGCCGCGGCGTAACGAATCGGTATTTTCCAGGTTGATGTCTGCCTTGGACAGGTGCGCTTCACCACCGCTGGCCAAAGCCAGCGCCGGGAAAAATACCGCGATCAATAGGATTAGTTTCTTGTTCATGTTGTCACCCTGTCAGGAACGGTTTTGCTCTGATTCCATTTCGTCACCATCGGCAACCACAGCGTTGCGGCCAGGTAGAACAATGGAATAAAGATGGAATAGCGAATTAATGCCTGCTTATCTGCATTTGCGCCTACATAACGCGGGATATCCATGGCAACAATCAGCACGGTCAGTGCGACTAACCAGAACATGTAAATATTCTTGTTACGCACCTGACTATAAATCGCCAGGATTCCGAAGAAGGCAAAATACAATTCACTGAAGCGGAACGCCAGTTCGGATAAATGCGGTAATGCCGGTTGCATACCCAACCAGGCCAACATCACAAAGGTAATAATGAACAGCATTAACGCCATCGTATACAAAGGCTCACGATAACGAATCGATTTAACCGCATGCCGATCAATCCAGGGCAAGAAGAACAGTACTACAATCGCGGCACCCATCGCGATGACACCCGGGAATTGCGAGCTGAACATCGGTGGGATGGCACGCAGGATCGCGTAAAACGGCGTGAAATACCATAATGGCTTGATGTGTTCTGGCGTCTTTAACGGATCAGCTGGAATAAAGTTATCCCCTTCCAGGAAAATGCCGCCGCCTTCTGGGGCAAAGAACACGATGACGCAGAAACCAATCAGGAATACCACCACACCAACAATATCTTTCACGGTGTAATACGGGTGGAACGGAATTCCATCCAAAGGTTTGCCATCTGCGCCTTTCTTCTTTTTGATCTCCACGCCATCGGGATTATTGGAACCGACTTCGTGTAAGGCAATGATATGCATAACCACCAGTACCAGCAGAATCAGTGGCACAGCAATCACATGGAAGGCAAAGAAGCGGTTTAATGTCGCATCAGAAACCACGAAGTCACCGCGGATCCATACGGCCAGATCGTTGCCTATATAAGGCACGGCACCGAACAGATTTACAATCACCTGCGCACCCCAGTAAGACATCTGCCCCCACGGTAACAGGTATCCCATAAAGGCTTCCGCCATCAGGGCCACATAAATAAACACACCCAGTATCCAGATGAGTTCGCGCGGTTTCTTGAAGGAACCATACATCAAGCCACGATACATATGCAGATACACAACGATAAAGAACGCCGAGGCGCCGGTGGAATGCATATAACGAATCAGGTTACCCCAATTCACATCGCGCATGATGCCTTCAACGGAGGCAAAGGCCAGCGTGGCATCGGGCTTGTAATTCATGGTCAGAAAAATTCCGGTGACAATCTGCAGCACCAGCACCATCAAGGCCAGTGAACCAAAGTAGTACCAGAAATTGAAATTCTTGGGCGCATAATATTCGGAGAGATGCTCTTTCCACATTTTGCTCAGTGGATAGCGGGCATCAACCCAACCCAGTAACGCCTGGAGTTTAGCGGTCATACTGCAGCTCCTTTATTATCTTCACCAATGACAACGGCGGTACCGTTGTTGATGAATTTATATTCTGGAATCTTTAAATTGGTTGGCGCTGGAGAGCCTTTGAATACGCGCCCAGCCAAATCAAATCGCGAGCCATGGCAAGGACAGAAGAATCCGCCCATCCATTCCTTACCGCCCAAATCCGCTGCGCCGACTTCCGGACGATACTGCGGCGAGCAGCCCAAGTGAGTACAGATACCCAGTACCACCAGATATTCATTCTTTGCGGCACGATCCGCATTCTTGGCATAGGCAGGTTGAATCGAAGAGTCAGAATCGGGATCAACCAACGAACCGGTGACCCTGGCGAGATCCGCTATATTTTGTTCGGTACGGCGCACAATCCACACGGGTTGTTTACGCCATTCAATCGTCATCTGTTCACCAGGTTGTAATTTGCTGATATCCACTTCAACCGGCGCACCGGCGGCTTGCGCACGTGCACTCGGCGCCATTGATGCCAGGAAGGGATAAGCCACGCCTGCCACTGCCACACCACCGGTAACGGAAGTTAGCGTAGTAAGAAAGCGGCGCTTGCTTGTGTCCACAGAATCGCTCATTAGATACTCCGTTATTATTAACGTAACCTTAGGGGGTTACACATCATTTTGAATTCGAAAATGCCAGCTAATATCCTGACAAAACGGCGGCATAGTTTGACGTATGCCCTATACAGGGTCAAGCAAATCTTCGGAAAGACGTAGTGATTCAATAAGTTATACAGGATTGTCGATTTCGATGAATTGGTGAGCGATTCCAAAGTGTTGCATTAAATGATCGCCCAGCGCCTGCACGCCATATCGCTCCGTCGCATGATGCCCCGCCGCAAAATAATGCACACCGGCTTCACGGGCCATATGCACGCACCATTCAGACACCTCGCCGGTAATAAACGCATCGACGCCCAAAGCGACGGCATCCCTGAAATAGTCCTGTGCAGCACCGCTACACCAGGCGACCGTGCGTATATCGCTGCGTCCGCCTTCAATATGCAACGGCGTACGCGCCAGCTGTTGTGAAATGGTCTGCACAAACTCGCGAGCTGTTTGCGGTTGTACCACACGACCATACATGCCAATCGCAGGATCGTTGCTACCGAATCGGCCTTCAACTTGCAGCCCCAACCGTTCGGCCAACTGGGCGTTATTGCCAAATACCGGATGGGCATCCAGGGGCAAATGGTAGGCCAGCAAACTCACCTCGGCCTGCAACAAACGCACAATACGCTGACGCTTCATCCCAACCAGCGTCGGATCTTCGTTACGCCAGAAGTAGCCGTGATGCACCAGGATAGCATCGGCATTCGCAGCCAGTGCCGCATCAATCAATGCCAAGTTGGCGGTGACGCCGCTGACTATTTTACGAACCTGAACTTTCCCTTCGATTTGAATACCGTTAGGGCAATAATCCCGGAAACGATCCGTCTCAAGCAAATCCTGGCAATACGCTGCCAACTCCGGCAATTTCACCGCGGTCATAGCATGACTCCTGCGTCATAGGCGTAAAAGTATTGTAAACTGGTGCGGTCATGCAGATCAGCCGTACCATTACTTTAATTTTGCAGATTATCACGCTGGTACTGGCCATCGTCGTCCTCGCGATCTTTATTTATTCCCGCCAGACACCCCACGAAATCAGCGGTGTGCAGATTTTTGAAACTCCGGCACGTACTGCGGCAGAAAGTGCGGCCAACCGCCCGGCCTCCTATGCCGATGGGGTTGATCATGCCGCCCCCGCCGTGGTGAATATCTACACCACGAAATTGATCACCGAGCGTACTAATCCTTACGCCAAGGACCCGCTCTACCGGTATTTTTATGGTGAAAACGATGCCACCACGCGGGAACGCCGCGAAAATAGCCTGGGCTCGGGTGTCATCGTCAGCACCCAGGGGCATATATTGACTAACCATCATGTCATTGAAGGAGCAGATGAAATCGCCATCGCTCTGCATGATGGCAGGCATACCACCGCCAAGGTCGTCGGCATCGATCCGGACACCGATCTGGCGGTACTCAAAATCGAATTACCCAGTCTGCCAGTTATTACCTTCGGCCGTTCTGAGCAATTACGTGTTGGCGACGTGGTACTGGCGATTGGTAACCCGTACGGCGTCGGCCAAACCGTCACATCCGGTATTGTCAGTGCGCTGGGCCGCAGTAGCCTGGGTGTTACCACTTTCGAAAATTTTATTCAAACCGATGCCGCGATTAATCCTGGCAATTCCGGTGGTGCGTTAACCAATGCCCACGGTGAACTCATCGGTGTCAATACGGTGATTTTCACCGAATCAGGTGGATCGCATGGTATTGGCTTTGCCATTCCCACCAGTCTGGCCAAGGATGTACTGACACAGATCATTGAAAAAGGCCATGTAGTGCGAGGCTGGTTAGGTGTCGGAATTCAGGATATATCCGATGAACTTGCGGAATCACTCAACCTCAAAGATCCCACTGGCGCCATCATTACCCACATTATGCGCAACAGCCCGGCGGATAAAGCCAAACTGGAACGCGGCGATATCATTACGCACATCAATGACAAACTTGTTCATGATTATCATGAAACACTGGAACAGATCAGCCGACAAAAACCCGGTAGTGAGATCACACTCACCATTCTAAGAAATAATAAAGCGCTGCAGAAAAAAACACTTATCGCCGAACGGCCTTTACAAGACACATCTAAAGCACACCGATAATCCCGGACGGGCGGTAACTTAACCTCGTGTAATTATCAATTTTGAATCACACAGTCTGTGCCAGGTAACAGTGATAAACATACATTCTATAACCGTACTAACGGTGCAAGCATAACTTCGCAGGCAAAGAATATATTACAACAGCACAACAATGCGATAAGCTAAACATATATTCAAATACCATTTGATGTACAGGTTATTCCAGTTCTAACACGGATGAAGTAGATCGAAACCAAATACGGAGGTGCCCCATCATGACGCCACAACAAATCAATTTAGTACAACTTTCCTGGAAAAAAGTCCGGCCCATAGCCGACACGGCTGCCACACTTTTTTATCATCGCTTATTTATCTTGGATCCAAAACTGCAAACCCTGTTTAAACACGACATGCATGATCAGGGGCGTAAATTAATGAATACGATTACCTACGCAGTAAATTCTCTGGACAATATCGCATCTGTCGTACCCGCTGTGGAAGATCTGGGCCGTCGGCATGCCAGTTACGGTGTCACCGACAAAGATTACGATACTGTTGCGCAGGCATTGTTGTGGACATTGCAGCAAGGATTGGGTGATGCCTTTACGCCGGAAACCAAACAGGCCTGGATTGAAACCTATACCTTGCTAGCTCAAACCATGATCAAGGCGGCAAATACTGTCGAAGCCTGAATCCCAAAAACCGGGCTGAGTTATTCAGCCGAATTATACTGATAGTATTTGGCGTAACTCACGAAGAAAAATGGTGTTCTCTTCCGGTGTCCCGACCGTTACCCGCAGGCAATCGCTGAGCAAGCCGCCCACGGCAGAAAGATTCTTGATTAAAACCTTGCGCGCCTTGAGTGCCATGAATATCTCTGTCGCCCGTGCGGCCGGGGTGCGGAATAAAATAAAATTAGCCTTACTGGGAAACACTTCCAGTCCCGCAATGCTACGCAACGCATTCAGTAAAATTTCCCGGTCACGGCATATCTGGTCGGTTTGTTGTTGCAGTATCGCGAGATTATTCAAAGCGAACTCGGCACTAACCTGGGTTAACACATTGATGTTATACGGTAGACGTACCTTGTCGAACTCCTGCAACCACGCACTGGCACCGGCCAACAAACCCAGACGTAATCCTGCCAAACCCATTTTGGATACAGTGCGCATCACCAATAAATTCGGATATTTATTTAATTCATTCATAAAACTGGACGCCGCAAAGGCATGATAGGCCTCATCCACCACCACCACACCTGACGCAGCCTGAATAATGTCATGCACCGTTTGCGTGTCGAATAAATTCCCGGTGGGATTATTCGGATAGGCAAGAAACACCACTGCCGGTTGATGCTCAGCAATGGCGGCCAGCATCGTGCTGCGATTCAGAGAAAAATCCGCATTCAATGGCACGCCCACAAATGGCATGCCGACCACATCGGCTATCATCTTATACATGACAAAACTCGGTGTCGGCGCCAGTACCACATGTTGTGGATCCGCCATGGCCATCAAAATCATCTGAATCAGTTCATCTGAGCCATTGCCCAACAACACCGCGCTGTCATCTGGCACCGCCATCACCTGACGCAAGCGCACTACCAGTGGTGCGGCCGTCGGATCCGGATAACGATTGAGTTCGACATCACGCAGCAACGCCAACCATTGCTTGATCATATCGTCCGGCCAGCGATAGGGATTTTCCATCGCATCGAGCTTGACCATGCCACCCGAAGGCGGCACGTGATACGCCGATAGCGCACGAATTGCCGGACGGATCAAATCTTGTGGTGAACGTTGCTTGGACATGTTGATTTCCCTAGTTACTTGTTACTCGCAACTAGTTACTTATTTAATCCGATACTCCGCTGATTTGGCATGCGCCGTCAGTCCTTCGCCGTGCGCCAGTGTCGAAGCAGTTTTACCTAACTCCGCGGCGCCTTGAGGCGAACACATAATCAGACTCGAGCGTTTCTGAAAATCATATACGCCAAGTGGTGAAGAAAAGCGCGCCGTACGTGATGTAGGCAGAACGTGATTAGGTCCGGCACAATAGTCGCCAATTGCTTCCGCCGTATAACGCCCCATAAAGATCGCACCGGCGTGGCGGATCTGTGTGCTCATGGTTTGCGGATCGGCGACGGATAATTCCAGATGCTCCGGTGCAATATAATTTGCGACTTCTACCGCTTCCTGCATATCGCGCACTGTGATCATCGCACCGCGTTGTGTCAATGAGGCGCGGATAATCTCGGCACGTGGCATTGTTGGTAAAAGTTTATTAATGCTGGTCATGACCTGAGCTAGATACGCGGCATCGGGGGCGATCAAGATTGATTGGGCATCTTCGTCATGTTCGGCCTGTGAAAATAAATCCATTGCAATCCAGTCCGGATCGGTTTGGCCATCGCAGATGACCAGGATTTCTGATGGGCCAGCGATCATGTCGATGCCGACTGCGCCAAATACCATCGACTTGGCGGTTGCCACGTAAATATTTCCCGGGCCGACAATCTTGTCGACCTTCGGTATGGTTTGCGTGCCATACGCGAGTGCAGCCACGGCCTGGGCACCACCAATCGCAAATATTTTATCCACGCCCGCGATCTGCGCTGCGGCCAACACCATGTCATTGATCACCCCATCGGGGGTGGGCACGACCATGATGATCTCGGCGACACCGGCAACTTTGGCGGGCATCACATTCATCAATACCGAAGAGGGGTATGCGGCTTTACCACCCGGCACATACACACCCACGCGATCCAATGCGGTCACCTGCTGTCCTAGCAAAGTGCCATCGGCTTCGGTATACGACCAACTTTTCTGCAACTGATGTTCATGATAGCGCCGCACCCGATCAGCCGCAGTTTCAAGTGCAGCGCGGGTTTTGGCAGGAATAATTTCTAATGCCTGTTGCAATTTTCCGGCAGGAATCTGTAATTCGTTTATTGATGCAACCGACATACGATCGAAGCGATTAGTGTACTCCACAACTGCCGCATCACCGCGTGCACGAACATTCTGGATAATCTCACGCACGGTCTGTGCAATTTTTTCATCCGAGACACTGTCCCACGCCAGCAACTGATCCAGTTGCGGCCAGAAATCCGTCGCAGTTGTCGCCAATTGTTTAATCGTAATACTCATGATGATTTAGTTATTCGCAACAGCCGCTGCCATATGTTCAATAAAACCCTGAATACTGGCATGTTTCATTTTCATCGATGCCTTGTTCACCACCAGGCGAGAACTGATATCGGCGATATGCTCGGTGGGTTCCAGGCCATTGGCTTTCAGCGTATTACCGGTATCAACCAGATCGACGATGTAATCGGCCAAACCGACCAAGGGCGCCAATTCCATCGAGCCGTATAATTTAATCAATTCCACCTGCGTGCCTTGCTGCGCAAAATACTGGCGGGTGATATTCAGATATTTCGTTGCCACGCGCAACCGACCGGATATTTTGCTGCGTTGCACCGGTGCTGCCACCATCAATTTACATTTGGCGATTTGCAGATCCAACGGTTCATACAAACCGTCCCCGCCGTGCTCCATTAATACATCCTTGCCAGCCACACCCATATCCGCTGCACCATACTGCACATAGGTCGGTACATCGGCCGCACGGATGATCACCAGTTTCACATCGTCACGCGTCGTCGACAAAATCAACTTGCGTGACTTATTCGGATCATCGGTTGGTTCGATACCGGCGCGCTTGAGCAACGGCAGTGTTTCTTCAAAGATACGGCCTTTCGATAAAGCGATGGTCAGTGTGTTCTTCATCTTATGTCCATAGTCAGCAATCACGCCGAGACGCGACGAATGGTAGCGCCCAGTTGTTGCAGTTTCTCTTCAATACATTCATAGCCGCGGTCGATATGATAAATCCGATCCACCGGTGTTTCACCATCGGCAACCAAACCCGCCAATACCAGACCGGCGGAGGCACGCAAATCGGTTGCCATTACCGTCGCCCCGGTCAAACGCGGAATACCACGGCTCATCACGGTATTTCCTTTCACCTGTAAATCCGCGCCCATGCGTTGCATTTCATATACGTGCATGAAACGATTTTCAAATACGGTTTCGGTAATCGCACCTGATCCCTCGGCGATGGCATTCAACGCACAAAACTGCGCTTGCATATCAGTAGGAAAAGCCGGATACGGCGAGGTACGCAGATCCACTGCGCGCGGCCGACGCCCATGCATCTTGATATCGATCCAGTCACTACCATTCGTTATCTCGGCGCCCGCCTCCTGTAACTTTGCCACCACGGCATCGAGGTGATCCGGGCGGGTATCTTTAAGCCGCACATTACCGCCAGTCATCGCAGCTGCTACCAGAAATGTACCGGTTTCGATCCGATCCGGAATGACGGTGTAATTGGCGCCATGCAATTCATCGACACCTTCAATGGTAATAATGTCCGAACCGGCACCATGCACCTTGGCACCCATTGCATTCAGACAATTCGCCAAGTCCACAATCTCAGGTTCGCGTGCGGCGTTTTCGATGATCGTCGTACCTTTTGCCAACGTGGCGGCCATCATCAGGTTTTCGGTGCCGGTAACCGTCACCATGTCCATCACCAGTTTGGCACCGTGCAAGTGCTTCGCCTTGGCCTTGATGTAACCATTTTCGACAGTAATCTCGGCACCCATTTGCTGTAACCCATGAATATGCAAATTCACCGGGCGTGATCCGATCGCACAACCGCCGGGCAACGACACATCAGCCTGACCAAACCGCGCCACCAGGGGACCCAGCACTAAAATCGACGCACGCATGGTTTTAACCAGATCGTAAGGCGCCGTAAAACTTTTGATCGTCGAGCTGTTAACCTGTACCTGTAATTTCTCACCCATGGTGATCTCCACACCCATGCGGCCGAGCAACTCCATCGTCGTAGTGATATCGCGTAAATGCGGGATATTACTGATGAGGACAGGATCTTTTGCCAGCAACGTCGACGCGATGATCGGCAAGGCGGCATTCTTTGAACCAGAGATACGAATCTCCCCTGCCAGTGGCGCACCGCCGGTAATGATTAATCGATCCATAAATTACATCACCCGCAACTTGCGTGCCTGTTGCCATTCGGCAGGCGTGTAGGTTTTAATCGATAAGGCATGCAATTCACCGCTGCGGATTCGATCATTGACCGTAGCGTAAACCAATTGCTGTTTTTTGACCGCGGTCAAATTGGCAAAACATTCGCCGATCACGATGGCTTCAAAATGGCTGCCATCACCGCTGACCATAACTTCACAGCCGGATAAACCTGCGGCGATCAAGCGTTTGACTTCTTCGGGATTCATACCTGCGCTACCTTTGATTGATGAAGGGCTATTGTAACGGAAGCAATCGCCGGAGGGGACTACTGGAGGGGGTGGGAGAAACGAAAATTGCTGTCGCGCAGGGCCGCGATCGAGGCCGCCACAAGACCAAATACCGAATTCCGGAAACAGGTTCAGCTTATTGGCAGCAAGGGTTCCAACTCACTGACGCGGGCGATCTGACGCATTTGTTCCGGTAAATTTTCAAAATGAATCTCAAAATTGTATGCCTGCGCCAGACGCATCCAGGCAATTAATAAGGCCAAACCAGCACTATCACTGCGACTGACCGCCGCCAGATCCACGTTGACCTTACCCTGCGTTCCGGCAAACATTTCCTGTGAAGTGCTGAGCAACTCTGGGACGGTGTACATATTGAGTTCTCCTGTAAGGAGAAACTGGCCGGGACTGCGTTGTTCCAATGTGAAAGCAGGCATCGTGATTATTTGCTACTGAATTTATCGATAAATTGCGCAATCAGCTTTTCCAGTATCAGTGTACCCTGAGTCTTGCGTACCAATGATCCCTGGGTCAGATAACGCGTGGCAACACAATCTTTGGCAGTGCCTGCCGGTTTCTGACCATCCAATGCTGCTAACAGTTCTTCATCCTCGCCACATTTGGTGACGGCACCAGCTAACAAGCCGATGTATTTTTCACCCAGCAACCCGGCGGTATAAATATTCGCGTCGGAGGTTTCAGGTATCTGTTTGTCGTACTGTCCATCAATGTGCAAAGTGACCACGGCGACATAAGCCCGCTTCAGCGTTTCAACATTTTTATCATTGGATGTCGCCGCTGCCTTGGTGGCTGCGCTGACCTTGCCATCCTTAATCATCACATCCCACAGTGGCACAAAACGAATCTGCGTGACACGACCGATCGTGACACCGGCCATTGCGACAGGTGAGCGCACCTTGAGACCACTGGCATCTTCATATACTGCGGTGACATCAAAACCGCCTGCACTGCTGTATGCACTCAGATTGCTGACGCGCATCGCCAGCATAAAAATTGCTGCCAGACCTGCAGCCACAAATATTCCAACCCAAATCTCAACTGTGCGTGTATTCATCATAATCGTTATGCTCCAAACATTAATGCCGTCAAGATGAAATCCAGACCTAACACCGCCAACGACGAGTGCACCACGGTGCGTGTCGTCGCGCGACTCACACCTTCGGAAGTGGGAATCGCATCCGAGCCTTCAAATAACGCAATCCAGGTCACCACTATCCCGAAGACCAGACTCTTGATCACGCCGTTATAAATATCATTATACAGATCCACTTTGGCCTGCATCTGCGACCAGTAAGATCCTTCATCCACGCCAAGCAAACCAACGCCGACAAAGTAACCGCCCAATACACCGACCGCACTGAAGATCGCTGCTAACAAAGGCATGGAAATAAATCCGGCCAAAAACCGTGGCGCCAGGACACGCCGTACCGGATCCACCGCCATCATTTCCATCGCCGATAATTGTTCGGTCGCTTTCATCAAGCCAATCTCGGCAGTAAGCGCCGATCCGGCTCGTCCTGCAAACAGTAACGCAGTGACTACTGGACCAAGTTCACGTACCAGTGACAATGACACCACCACACCGAGTGACTCTTCGGCGCCGAAATCCACCAGGGTGTTATAGCCTTGCAAACCCAACACCATGCCGACAAATAATCCGGAGACCACAATAATCACCATCGATAAAACGCCAACGGAGAAAACTTGCTGAATCACCAAACCAAAACGTGGAATCAGGCCAGGAATGCCCGCCAATATCTGCACGAACAACAAATGGCCCCGCCCCAAACGCTGGAAAAAATCCAAACCCTTTTGTCCCAGATTTTGTATCACGCTGAGAATCATCGGTTGCTCACCACGACATTCTCGCCGGCCAACATGTCGCGACGATAATCTTCCGCGGGATAATGAAACGGCACCGGCCCATCCGACAGCCCTTTTAAAAATTGTTGTGCCCATTCCGATTCGGATCGATCCAGCTCGTCCGATGTGCCATGTGCCACAACTTTGCCGTTGGATAGCAAATAAATGTAATCCGCGATACTTCTGGTCTCGGCAATATCATGCGAGACGATGACACTCGTCAGCCCAAGCGCATCATTGAGTTGCCGTATCAAGCGCACCAACACGCCCATGGAGATCGGGTCTTGCCCGGTGAACGGCTCGTCGTACATCATAATCATCGGATCAAGTGCTATCGCACGTGCCAGCGCCACGCGACGCGACATGCCGCCGGATAATTCGCTGGGCATCAATTGCCAGGCTCCACGCAAACCAACTGCATGTAATTTCATCAGCACCAGATCGCGAATCAGGGCTTCGGGTAACTTGGTGTGTTCACGCAGTGGAAATGCCACGTTGTCAAACACATTCATGTCGGTGAGTAACGCACCGTTCTGAAACAACATGCCCATGCGCTTGCGTAATTGATACAAGGCGGTATGGCCTAATTTATCCACTTGCTGGCCTTCGACCATGATCGAACCGGCATCGGGTCGCAATTGTCCACCGATGAGTCGCAACAAGGTGGTTTTGCCGGTACCAGATGGTCCCATGATGGCAGTGATCTTGCCGCGCTGGATATCGAGATCCACGCCATCGAAGATCATGCGCTTACCACGCACAAAGCGCATCTGTCTAACTTCAACAACGTGAGGGTTGGCTGGTGTCATCATTGAATGCATTGTGCCTTGTCGTACGCATACTGACAATCAGTAGGCTGGTTTTTCTCAGAGTAAATCCAATAACATCATTGCCTGGCGCATCACTTCAATTGAAGGCGGGTCACCTTCAAAAATCACCGCCAGATAACGCTGCGGATCTTGAACTGCCAGCAACCTCTCTAATATATTTCGCAGATTGCGCAGGGTCATGCCCTCACTGCGAATGCGTGCACAGGTCAAACGACCGTGACGTAACTCCTGATTATCGCTCGTTCCATGCCAGCAAACCCCAAGTCGTTCATCCTGCTGCAGAATTGCTTCGAGCTGATTTACTGTAAAGCCCGCATCGATACAAACACGATGTGATTGCGCAAGTTCTCCCGCTAATTCAGGTAGTGCAGTCACGCCGGCCAACGGCAGGATCACACCGAGTAAGCGCGGACCAAACGCCTGAAGTACTTGCTGATTATTTGCAAGTAACTCACGGCGGCATCGTGCCAATGGCAACTCACACAGAAATGCCAGTGATTCTCCGGAATCCTGTACTAATCGCTGCACCGCCCTGACATCAATCGGCCACGCCACTGCCGGTAGCAATATGACTTTAAATTCATTGCCGTAAAAACCCAGGGTCCACTCGTCGGGCAGCCCCTCAGGATAGAAGTCCTCCTGCCAGGCAGCGTGTTGCCATCCTGCCGCACCAACCAGAATTCGATAATCATGCATGGCCATCTCGTTCGATACTTACCCTGTCATGGATTATACTAACCGGAATGCGTAATGATTTGACACTCTAGGGTGTTAACCTGAATCGCGACTTAACTAACGAGATGACGTATTTAAACAGCAGGTAATCTATGGGTGACGTACTACCATTCAAGAAACCCAAACTCTCGGAAAAATTCCAGGGACGTGCCTTATGTCAGCGTGGTTTTCATAAATGGCTCGTGGAGAAGTCGCGTCGTTTCGACGTAAAACAAGGTAAACTACTCACGGTTTATACCTGTGCACGCTGTGGTGCCACCAAAACAGAAGCGATCTAGGAATGCATAATCACATACGGATATTTCACAACTTCGGCTTGTTACTTGGCATCGCGATCCTCAGTGCCGCCTGCGCTACGGCCACCTCGCCGGATACACGGGATCCATGGGAATCCGTCAACCGTTCGATATATAACTTTAATGATACCGTGGATCGTGCGGTAGGCCGTCCGGTGGCCCAGGCTTATAAAGATTATGTGCCGGTTGCGTTACAACGTGGCACCGCCAATTTTTTCAGCAATCTTGATGATGTGGCCGTGATCATCAATGATATTTTGCAATTCAAATTTGCCCAGGCGGTACAGGATTTTGCCCGTTTGATTGTCAATTCCATCATCGGCGTCTACGGTCTGTTCGATGTCGCCACAGAATTGGATCTCCCCAAACACAAGGAAGATTTCGGCCAAACACTGGCCACCTGGGGCGTGGGCGATGGACCTTATATGGTGTTACCTTTCCTCGGACCAAGCACACTGCGCGACACCGCGAGCATCCCCGTCGACTGGAAAACCGATCCAGTGATGTATATCGATGACATTAACACTCGCAATGGCGCTGTTCTGCTGCGACTGATTGATAAACGTGCCAGTTATCTGGAAGCGTCGCGCACGATGGATAAATCCGGCATTGATCCGTACGTCTTTATGCGTGACGCTTACTATCAGTATCGCGCCAATCTGATCCATGATGGCAATCCGCCTGCTGAAAAAATTCCACAGGCCACCAAAGAAGACCGCCAGCTGGAAGACGAACTCGAAAAAGAACTGCAAGGCGGAGCACCTACGAAATAATGAGCTCGCTGCTTTTACCGTCGCTCGCGCTGCTGGCCGGTTTCATTTTATTGGTTTGGTCTGCGGATCGATTTGTCGATGGCGCCGCGGCACTGGCGCGGCATCTGGGCGTGTCACCGTTAATCATTGGCTTAACGATTGTGGGTTTCGGTACGTCCGCACCTGAATTAGTCGTCTCAGCCGTCGCCGCTTTGCAAGGTAATGCTGGTCTGGCAGTTGGCAACGCCTTGGGATCGAATATTGCCAATATCGGTTTGGTTCTGGGTACGACCGCTATCATTACACCGCTGCATATCCGCTCAGAAATCATTCGTGGTGAATATCCGATTCTGTTTCTCGTCATGCTGGCGACACTGGCCTTACTCCTCGACGGATTTCTGAGTCGCAGCGATGGCATCATCTTGCTAACCGGTCTGCTCATCACACTTACCTGGCTAGTCAAACTCGGCAAACGCCGCGCCAAAGCAGAACCACTGGCGAGCGAGTTTGCCGCAACATTGCCCAAATTATCGCGAAATCTGGCCGCATGGTGGGTCGTGCTCGGCTTGGTGTTGCTCATCGTCAGTTCGCGCTTGCTGGTCTACGGTGCTGTCGCCATCGCCCAATGGTTTGGTGTCAGTGATCTGATCATCGGATTGACGATTGTGGCTATCGGCACCAGCCTGCCCGAATTAGCCGCTTCGATCATGAGTGCACACAAACATGAACCCGACATCGCCATCGGCAATGTCATTGGATCGAATATTTTCAATTTGTTTGGGGTATTGGGTATTCCCGGCATCATCTCCCCGCTGGTGATTGAAGACGCGGTATTGCAACGTGATTACCCGTATATGATCGGCATGACGATACTCTTGTTTGCACTGGCATACGGCTTCCGTGGTCCGGCCCGATTGCGGCGCGCCGAAGGTGCCATATTATTGAGTGGTTTTATCGCCTACCTGGTGATACTGTATTTTAATGTTGCACATGGTTAAGGACGGTTGCGATGTCACAAGAAATAATCCTGGCGCAAAATATTAAATGCGGCGGCTGCGTCACACGCATACAGGAAAGCCTGGCAACACTTGCCGGTGTTAGCAGCATCGCTGTCGACATTGCGACTGGTCAGGTCACTGTTAACGGCACTACCCTGTCACGCCCGGCATTGACGGCAAACCT
Source organism: Gammaproteobacteria bacterium (assembly GCA_024641475.1). Classification (GTDB taxonomy): domain Bacteria; phylum Pseudomonadota; class Gammaproteobacteria; order UBA6429; family Thiohalophilaceae; genus JACQBC01. Next base: position 36,481 of record JAHECZ010000005.1, on the reverse strand, counting down.
TGCCGAGATCGGTTATCCGGAAAAACCCCGCAGTTAACTTTATGGATTCACACAACGTCATTTTGCTCGGTAGAGCGGTCATTGAGACAGAATCCAGCGCAATCACTGCACTGACGACGCGTATCGATCAGACTTTTGTTAAAGCCTGCGAACTGATGCTGCACTGCCAGGGGCGCATTGTTGTCGTCGGTATGGGCAAGTCCGGTCACATTGCCAACAAGATCGCGGCGACCCTGGCCAGCACCGGCAGCCCGGCGTTTTTCGTACACCCCGGCGAAGCCAGTCATGGCGATCTGGGCATGATCACGCCCAAAGACGTGGTACTCACCCTGTCCAACTCCGGTGAAACCGATGAAATCCTCACGATCGTCCCGTTGATCAAACGTCTGGGCGTGCCACTCATTAGCATGACCGGTAATCCGAACTCACGCTTGTCACGCGCAGCCGATGTCAATCTGGATGTCAGTGTCGCCAAAGAAGCTTGTCCACTGGGGCTGGCACCCACGTCAAGCACCACGGCTGCCCTCGTGATGGGCGATGCATTGGCTGTCGCTTTGCTGGAATCACGCGGTTTTACCGCCGATGATTTTGCGCGCTCCCATCCCGGTGGTCGCCTGGGTAAACGCCTGCTATTACATGTTGCCGATATCATGCATCGTGATACAGCCATCCCCAAAGTCTATGCCGATGCCACTCTGGCCACCGCCCTGGTCGAAATGACCGGCAAAGGCCTGGGTATGACAACGATTGTCGATAGACATGGCAAATTACTGGGGGTCTTCACCGATGGGGATTTGCGCCGCGTCCTCGATCACGGCCAGATCAATGTTCAGCAGGTTAACATTGCCAGTGTCATGACCAGTCCCTGCAAAGCGATTCAACCGGAACAGCTGGCAGCCGAGGCCTTGCAAGTGATGGAAAGCAAACGCGTGAATGCCTTGCCGGTTATCGATGCCGATAACAATCTGGTAGGCGCCATTAATATGCATGATCTGTTACGATCCGGCGTGATTTAACTGCCCACTTGAGCCATGCAAGATATTCTCGCCAAAGCCGCCCAAATCAAACTTGTCGTCTTCGATGTCGACGGTGTACTCACCGACGGCAGCCTGTTCTTTGGTGACAATGGCATGGAATACAAAGCCTTCTACGCCCGCGATGGATTGGGAATGAAATTGTTACAACGCACCGGTGTCGAAATTGCCATTATCACTGCACGCAATTCGCAGGTCGTTAACCATCGCATGGCAAATCTCGATATCAAGCATGTCTATCAAGGTAAGCTCGACAAGCTGAGCGGTTACCTGGATTTAATCGGCAAACTCAATCTGCAACCCGAACAAACTGCCTATGTCGGTGATGACGTGATCGATCTACCAGTGTTGCGCCGCGCCGGTTTGGCCATTGCGGTTGCCGATGCCCATCCCCTGGTGAAACAACATGCGCATTGGATAACCGAACACCCTGGCGGACGGGGCGCTGCACGTGATGTATGTGAATTGATCATGCAAGCGCAGGGTACTTTGGAAAAACAGTTGCATTCTTTCAGCTAGCGGGCCATGGCACGCTGGCGTTATCTGGTTATGTTATTGGTGGTGCTGGCCATCGCCCTGTTCACGCGCTGGTTGTTACAAACGGTGGAAACTCGTGGGCCGCTTGTGCCGGCAGAGTTGCAGCACATCCCGGATTATTTCGTCACTGATTTTAATGCGACGGTATTCGACCCGGCCGGCAAACCCTATTACAAACTCAAGGCCAATCGGGTCGAGCATTTTCCGGATGATGACACCGTGCATATGCAATATCCGGAGATTCAATTTTTGAAAGACTCGACTCTGCCCTGGCAGGCTTCTGCTCAAACCGGGATCGTGTTTCTCAATCGTGATGTGCTCACGCTGCAAGGTAGTGTGGTACTGGCCAATCAACCCGCCGATAAAAACGAGTTGATGCAATTGCAAACTCAGGAAATTCAGATCGATTTGACGCGGCGCACTGCCGATAGCAAGGTCATGGTGGACATCCTCGCAAAAAACAGTACCATTTCAGCCACCGGTATGCACTTGAATCTCACCAAGGGCACACTGGTGCTCGATGCCAATGCCAAGGGAATCTATGTACCGCGTTAAGTCCTGTTTGCTTGCCTCTTTATGCCTTTGCGCCTCCCCTGTGCTGGCTTTGCAAACTGACCGCGAACAGCCCATCCACCTGCAAGCTGATCGCGTCGAGATCAATGAAAAGCAGGCAACCAGTCTGTATCAGGGTAATGTCCATCTGCAACAAGGCAGTCTGAAGATTGATGCCGAGGAAGTATCCGTGCAAATGCGTGGCGGCAAGCTGGATGTCATTGTTATTCGTGGCAAACCTGCCATTCTCGAACAGCTGCCGGATAACCAAAATGATCTGGTTCGCTCACGGGCGGAATATATGGAATATTACGCCGCGCAAGAACGGCTATTGTTGCAGACCAATGCCCAGGTTACCCAGGGCAATAATTTATTTCAGGGCGATCACATTGAATATGACACGCTCAACAGTGTCGTCAAAGCCCACAAAGATCCCGGCAGCGACTCGCGCGTGCACGCAATTATTCAGCCCAATGAAAAAAAGGACAGTAAACCAGCCGTGGATAAACCCAAGCCATGAACACCCTGAATGCCTACGGTCTGGCGAAACGTTATAAACAACGCACAGTCGTTAAAAACGTCTCTTTTCACATTCAAAGCGGTGAAGTGGTCGGGCTATTGGGACCCAACGGTGCGGGTAAAACCACCTCGTTTTACATGGTGGTGGGACTGATCAATTCGGACCAGGGATCGATTGCCATCGATGAACGCGACATCACCATGCTGCCCATGCATGCCCGGGCCCGGCTCGGAATCGGTTATTTGCCCCAGGAACCATCGGTATTTCGCAAATTATCCGTGGCAGAAAATATCCTGGCCATCCTGCAAACCCGTCAGGAATTAAGCCCCCTGCAGCAAGAACAGGACATGGAAGAATTGCTGGAAGAACTGCACATCGGTCATGTCAGGAACAGCCTGGGCATGAGTCTTTCCGGTGGCGAACGCCGCCGGGTCGAAATTGCCCGCGCCCTGGCGACACGACCACGGTTCATCCTGCTTGACGAGCCTTTTGCCGGTGTTGACCCCATTTCCGTACTCGATATCCAGGGCATTATTCAGCATCTGAAAAATCGCGGCATTGGCATCCTGATAACCGACCATAACGTAAGGGAAACGCTCAAAATCTGTGATCGGGGATACATAATCAACGCGGGGGAAGTCATTGCCCAAGGCGAACCCAGTGTCTTGCTGGCAGATAAGCAAGTTCGTCAGGTCTATTTGGGTGAGAATTTCAGCCTTTGAGATAAACCTCTACAGCCCGGACTAAATACGCTAGAATTCCCTTACGGTCGGCAATAATGATAGCCAGGCCAGACTGTCTGGAACCCATGAAACAAGCCTTACAACTACGCCTCGGTCAACATTTGACCATGACTCCGCAATTGCAACAGGCAATCAAGCTGTTGCAACTCTCCACATTGGAGTTACAGCAGGAAATTCAAAGTGCGCTGGAGACCAATCCACTGCTGGAAATTGCTGACGATAGCGAAACCAGTTTTGAGCCCTTACCACATGAAGGCGGTCTCGCCGCCGGCCAGGAGACAAGCCCCGCCTCAGCATCGACTGAATCTGAGACTGAATCAGTCCAGGAATCGAGCAGTGCGGCCGAGGAATTCCCCGATACCAGCGACAGCTGGGATGACAGTTATGAGCCGATGGGCAGCACCAGCAGCAGTGGCAGCAGTGACGATGATCGGGAATACGAAGTGTCCGATACGGCCGGAGAAAGCCTGCAAGATCACTTACGCTGGCAAATGGAACTGACCCCCTTTAGCGAAACGGATCAAATGATCGCAACAGCCATTATTGATTCCATTAATGAAGACGGGTATCTCAGTGTCGCCGTGGAAGAAATTCAATTGTCACTGCCTGAAGAGCTGGATGTTGAACTCGATGAAATCACCGCCGTCTTGCACCGTATCCAGAATTTTGACCCACCCGGGGTGGCTGCACGCGATCTGCGCGAAAGCCTGTTGCTGCAATTACGTCAGCTTCCGACAGAAACGCTATGGCGTGAACAGGCACTAGAGCTGATTGAGCAGCATTTTGCCCTGTTGGCCGAACATGATTACCCGCAATTACAGCGCCGCATGAAGATTGACGAGGATCAACTCCGCCAGATAATACACCTGATACAGTCATTAAACCCCCGTCCGGGCGGGCAGATTACCGCCTCCAAGCCCGAATACATCATCCCGGATGTCATTGTGCGTAAGGTACGTAATCAATGGCGCGTAGAGCTAAATCCGGAGGCGGCACCCAAGGTACGCATCAATCCTCACTATGCACAAATGATGAAACAGGCTCACAACAGTGCAGATACCAATTACATCAAGAACCACCTGCAGGAAGCGCGCTGGTTTATTAAAAGTCTGGCCAGCCGCAGTGAAACGTTATTAAAAGTGGCGCGCTGTATTGTCGATCAGCAGCGCGGCTTCTTCGATCATGGTGATGAAGCCATGAAAGCGCTGGTATTACACGATGTCGCCGAAGCGGTCGGGATGCATGAGTCCACCATCTCACGCGTCACCACTAAAAAATATATGCACACCCCGCGCGGCATTTTCGAACTGAAATATTTTTTCTCCAGCCATGTCTCCACCAACGACGGCGGCGAATGTTCCGCGACGGCAATTCGCGCCTTGATTAAAAAACTGGTGGCGGCGGAAAATCCGTCCAAGCCCCTGAGTGACAGCAAGCTGGCATCCATCCTCTCGGAGCAAGGTATCAATGTCGCACGCCGCACCGTGGCAAAATACCGCGAGGCGCTGGTAATTCCACCTTCTAATGAACGTAAACGGCTAGCCTAACCAAAATCAACACACAACGATGGGAGTTTAACACTATGCAATTAGATATCACCGGCCATCATATTGATATTACCCCGGCTCTGCAGACCTATGTGCAAAGCAAATTTGAAAAATTGGAACGCCATTTTGATCATGTCACCAATGTCCATGTTGTTCTGACTGTAGAGAAATTGCGTCACAAGGCGGAAGCTACGGTACATATCAGCGGCGCAGATGTCTTTGCTGATGCAACCGAAGCAGATATGTATGCTGCCATTGATATGCTGGCGGACAAGCTGGACCGACAAATCAAGAAGCATAAAGAAAAACTCACTGATCATCATCGCAGCGAAGGTCGCTCGCAAAAGCACCCTACGTGATTTAGAGATTTATTTTATATGCAACTCGCTGAACTTATCTCGCCTGAGCGGATTGCTTGTAATATTGATGCACAGAGCAAGAAACGCGCGCTGGAGTTTCTGAGCAACCTGATCAGTCAGGGCGACTCCGCTGCACTCACTGGCACCGATGTTTTTACCAGTCTACTGGCACGCGAACGCCTTGGTGCAACCGGAGTTGGACATGGTGTCGCGATTCCCCACGGGCGTCTGAAAAATTTTCAGCGCCCAATGGGAGCCTTTATAAAATTGAATGCCGGCGTTGATTTTGATGCTAACGACAAACAACCCGTGGACTTATTATTTGCTTTGTTAGTGCCGGAAGACTCCAGTGCAGAACATCTGCAAACCCTGGCGCAACTGGCGCAATTATTTCGGGATCCCGCCATGCGTGAAAAATTACGGGCTGCCGAATCATCCCAGGCATTACATCAACTGTTTGTAGATTGGCAAACAACCCATTAAGCATGCGAGCCCAGCTTACCCTTGGTGAGTTACAGGCACGCTTTGCGCAAAGTTTGCAATTACAGTGGCTCGAAGAACACACCGCTGCGTCAGCATTAATTTTATGTCCAACACAACCATTGCGTCCGTGGATTGGAACCCTGGATGCAGAACATTCACCACAACTCATCGTAATTAATTCCGCCCAACTGGAATCATTGCCCGCTGCGTTGCAACTATGGGAAAAAAACCCGCATAGTGCCCCGCGCCTTATAATAATAAGTGATACTGCCACTACCCCGCTCATCAGCGTGCCTGTACCTTGTCTCTATAGCAGCTGTTCAGCATTGCACATTCAGCAAACGTTGGCGTTTCATCTGGCAGAAACCCTGACGGCGACCCAGGACGTCCATGGTGTGTTTCTGCGCATACACGCTATGGGCGTGTTACTCAGCGGTACACCCGGTTGCGGCAAGAGTGAGCTGGCATTGCAGCTGATCCAGCAAGGTCACGCATTAATTGCCGATGATGCCCCGGTATTTTATCGTTCGACAGACAAAGGTCTGACCGGCTTGTGCTTCCCGGTATTGGCCAATTTTCTGGAAGTACGATCTCTGGGACTATTAAATATCCTTGCCATGTATGGCAGCGCCGCAATTACGCCGCAACATGAACTGGATTTAATTATCCATCTCCAGCAGGAGACAACCATACCGGCACCACGCCGTCTGGCACCGGAACAGTCTTATCGTACCATTGAGAGTATTGCCGTTCGTCAAATAAATCTGGCAGTAAGACCCGGGCGCGCGCTCCCTGTTTTAATTGATGCACTGGTTCGGCAACACCGATTGCAACAACAAGGGTATGATGCGGTGCTCGACTTTAACGAACGTCAATCGCATTGGATGGAACATAAAACGTTATGAACCTGGTCATCGTCAGCGGTTTATCCGGCTCCGGTAAATCCATCGCCTTACAGGCGCTGGAAGATCTGGGTTATTACTGTATTGATAATCTGCCCATTGGCATGTTGCCGGCATTTGCCGAGCAAATCACCCACACCGGTGACCAGGCCTATGACAAATATGCCGTGGGCATCGATGCACGTAACCTTGCGCCAAACCTGCAGGACTTTCCGGAGATTCTGGCCAGCATGCGCGCCATGCACATCGACGCCCAGGTATTTTATCTCATTGCCGACGACACTACCCTGATTAAACGTTTCAGTGAAACCCGCCGCAAACATCCACTGACTTCAACGGAACTACCGCTCAACGAAGCCATCGTGCATGAACGACTCTTCCTTGAGCCCATTGCCTCACGTGCCGATCTGACAATTGATACCAGTCACACCTCCGTACACCAATTACGCGAACAGATCCGCAGCCGCGCCGGTTCTGCCGCAAGTGGCAGTATGTCCATACTGCTGCAGTCTTTCGGTTTTAAACACGGCATCCCGATTGATGCCAATTTTGTTTTTGATGTACGCTGCGTAACCAATCCTTACTGGGTACGTGAACTGCGGCAGATCACCGGTAAAGAACCACCGGTTATCGAATATCTGGAATCACATGACGACGTCACAAACATGTATACCGATCTCAAGGCATTCATCTTCAAGTGGTTACCGAATTTCGAACAGGAAAAACGCAGTTACATGACCATTGCTATCGGTTGTACCGGCGGCTACCACCGTTCGGTGTATTTTGTCGAGAAGATTGCTGCTGATTTGCGCACCTTGGGAAAAAATGTTCTGATACGTCACCGCGAACTGGCATAGGAAACAAATATGCAACGTCAAGTTGTGCTGATCGTGAACAAACTGGGTTTACACGCCCGCGCTGCCGCCAAATTTGTCACCCTGGCACAAACCTTTGCCGCTGAAATCAATGTGCACAGCAATGGTCGGAGCGTCAATGGAAAAAGCATCATGGGTATGATGATGCTGGCCGCCGCCAAAGGTGCCAATATTGAACTGGAAGTTGATGGTCCGGATGAGATCGATGCCCTGCAGCAACTTGCCAGCCTGGTGGCCAATCGCTTTGATGAAAACGAGTAACCCGCACAGTTAGCACGTTCCTCCTGCAACCGCTTACTGCTACACTTCTGCTCCGCCCATCCCGGATTGGATTATGCAAGACACCGCCGCCGCACAACCCGTTGATCTCCACACGCTGGTGGATGACGCCATCAAGGCGGAAGATGACGCACGCATAAAGACTCTCATTGCGGATGTGCATCCGGCGGATATTGCCAATTTGCTCGGATCATTACCGGCTGCCCAACGTAACCGCGTCTGGACGCAAGTACCCGCTGAGCACGAAGGCGAAATTCTGCTAAGTCTCACGGATGATGCCCGCACGGCAATCATCAAGACGATGGAACCGCAGGCATTGATTGCGGCCACCGAAAGTCTGGACACCGATGATCTGGCCGACATCCTGCCGGAAATGCCACGGGGCGTGATTCAGGAATTACTGCTGATCATGGAACAGCAGGATCGCGAACGCCTGCACGCCGTATTGGGTTATCCGGATGACACCGCGGGTGGCCTGATGAACCTGGATACGGTTACCGTGCGTGCCGATATTACTCTTGATGTAGTAATCCGTTACTTGCGACGCCGCGGCGAAATTCCGGAAACCACCGACAGCCTGTATGTCGTGGATCGCGACGGACTATTACAAGGTGTACTGCCGATCACCACGGTGCTTACCCAGGACCCGGACATGCCCGTGGCCGCCATCATGCGCCAGGATGTGGAAGCTATTGCGGCGACCATGCCGGCCCGCGAAGTTGCCAATCTGTTTGAACGTCGTGATCTGGTCACCGCGCCGGTGGTAGATGACAGAAATAAATTGCTTGGCCGTATTACCATCGATGACGTGGTCGACGTCATCCGTGAACAAGCCGATCATTCTTTACTCGGTATGGCCGGTTTAACCAGTGAAGAGGATCTGTTCGCGCCGATATGGCAAAGCGCCCGACGGCGTGCCTTCTGGTTGGGAATCAATTTGCTAACCGCCATTCTCGCCTCTGCCGTTATTCGTCAATTCGATGCCACGATTAATCAGGTCGTCGCTTTGGCGGTGTTGATGCCCATCGTTGCCAGTATGGGTGGCATCGCCGGTAGTCAAACCTTGACTATGGTGATCCGAGGTATGGCGTTAGGTCAAATCAGCAAATCCAATGCGCGGCGCTTGATGTGGAAAGAACTGGGAGTCGGCGTACTCAATGGTTTGATCTGGGCAGCCGCGTTGGCGGTATTTACCGAATTTTATTATCACAGCCGTACGCTGAGCATTGTCATCGCCATTGCAATCAGCGCCAATTTACTTGTTGCCGCACTGACTGGCGTGCTTATCCCGATACTCTTACGTCGCTTACGCGCCGATCCGGCGCTGGCTGGCAGTGTGATTTTAACGACGTTTACGGATGTAGCCGGTTATTTTGTATTTTTGGGATTGGCCACGCTGGTCTTGCTGTAAAGTTACTTATTCGCCGGCTATGGTCATATTCTCGATCAACCAGGAACCGGTATGAACATTACCGCGACGATCGATATCATTACCAATCGCCAGCACTTGCGTAAACATTTGCTTCAAATTCCCCGCCAAAGTAAATTCTTCAATCGGATATTGAATCACGCCATTTTCAACCCAGAAGCCGGTGGCGCCACGTGAATAGTCACCGCTGACAATATTCACGCCCTGGCCCATCACTTCGGTCACCAAAATGCCGCGCTGCATTTTTTGCAACAATCCCGGCAAATCCATCCCACTGTCGGAAATAAATAAATTATGCACACCCCCGGCATTACCGGTCGTTTGCATGCCCAGGCGACGCGCCGCATAACTGTCGAGCACATAAGACTGTAACTGCCCGGCATGCACAATGGCGCGCGCCTGGGTTGCCACGCCTTCGTTATCAAACGGCGCACTCCCCAGGGCACGTGGAATATGCGGGCGTTCATCGATATGGATATATTGCGGAAAAATCGTCTGATCCAGCATATCCAACAGGAACGATGCCTTACGATACAAAGCGCCACCGGAAATTGCCCGAATCAAATGACCTAACAATCCGCGCGCTACCTCGGCAGAAAAGATCACGGGTAATTGTTGTGTTTTGATATGGCGTGCCTGCAAGCGCTGCACAGCACGTTGTGCCGCCAATTTACCAATGGCTACCGCAGGTTCCAATTCCGTTGCCAATCGCGACACGCTATACCAGTAATCGCGTTGCATTTCGTCTGCCTGTTGCGCGATTACCGTACAACCCAGACTGTGATGCGAGCTGGCTGTATCAGCCAGAAATCCGTGGGAAGTTCCGTAAACACGCAAGCCACTATGTGTGGATACGTAGGCGCCTTCGGTGTTGGTAATGCGTGCATCACTGTCACGTGCGGCCTGTTCACATTCGCAGGCCAATTCCACTGCCGCAGCCGTATCGATTTGCCACGGATGAAATAAATCCAGATTGGGAATATCGCGCGCGAGAAATTGTGCCTCCGCCAAACCAGCGTATTCATCGGCTTCGGTATAACGGGCAATATTACAGGCGGCCTCAACCGTATCGGCGATAGCGCGTGGCGAAAAATCCGTGGTACTGGCCGAACCTTTGCGTTGTCCGAAATATACCGTGACCCCCAGTCCCTTGTCGCGATTATGTTCGATCGTTTCCACTTCCCCCAGTCGCACATTCACCGAAAAACCACTCTCAATACTGATACCCGCTTCACTGGCCGAAGCGCCACGGCGTTTGGCTTGTTGCAAGATATCCTGCACGATGTCAGTTAATTGACCTGCATCGAGGTTGGCAGATGATGTGTGCGGAGCAGTGGGTTGTTTCATCATGTTATTGCGCGCTGGTGCCACCGACCGTGAGATTGTCTATTTTCAATGTCGGCTGTCCGACGCCGACCGGAATGCTTTGCCCTTCCTTGCCACAAACGCCGACACCCGTATCGAGTTGCAAATCGTTACCGACCATACTGATTTTATTCATGACATCCGGACCATTACCGATCAACGTTGCGCCTTTCACGGGCGCCGTCACCTTGCCGTTCTCGATTAAATATGCCTCGCTGGCAGAAAACACAAATTTGCCGGAGGTGATATCCACCTGACCACCGCCAAAGTTCACGGCATAAATACCGCGTTTCACGCTCGCAATGATTTCCTGCGGATCGGTGTGGCCTGCTTGCAGATAGGTGTTGGTCATACGTGGCAAGGTTAAATTCGCATACGACTCACGCCGACCATTACCGGTGGGTGACATGCCCATCAACCGGGCATTGAGTTTGTCCTGCATATAGCCTTTGAGTATGCCATTTTCGATCAACACATTTGCCTGTGTCGGTGTACCTTCATCATCGAGGTTGAGTGATCCACGACGATGATTGATCGAACCATCGTCGATCACGGTGCAATGCTTCGATGCAACCCGTTCGCCGATACGTCCGGCAAAGATCGAACTGCCCTTGCGATTAAAGTCACCTTCCAAACCATGACCCACCGCTTCATGCAATAACACCCCCGGCCAGCCTGGACCTAAAACCACCGGCATGGTCCCGGCGGGAGCATCAATGGCGTCGAGATTAACCAAGGCTTGTCGCACCGCTTCACGGGCAAAACCGGCGGCACGATCTTCCTGGCGGAAATAATCGTAACTCACACGGCCGCCACCACCGGCACTGCCTTGTTCGCGGCGGCCATTCTGTTCGGCAATGACACTGACATTAAGTCGCACCAGGGGGCGCACATCCGCGCTAAAGGTACCGTCACTGGCAACGATCAATACAATTTCATGTACCCCAGCCAGTGATACGATGACCTGTTTGACACGCGGATCGATCGCCCGCGCCTGCACATCGAGTTGTTGCAGCAAAGCCACTTTGTCATCGGCACTCAATACCGCCAAAGGATCATCGGTGCTATAGAGTTGCGGTGTTGTACTGGCCTGCCAGGCACGCACTTGTTGTTGCTGCCCTTGCTGGGCAATCGCACGGGCGGCCTGTGCGGCGGTAGTTAGTGCCGGTAATAAAATCTCATCGGAATAGGCAAAGCCGGTTTTCTCTCCACTGACGGCACGCACACCCACGCCCTGCTCAATATTATATTGACCATCCTTGACGATACCGTCCTCGAGTACCCAGGACTCATGTCGCGACGATTGAAAATACAGATCTGCGTAATCGATATGATGGCCGAGAATTTGTCCAACCACCTGTTGCAGTTTCTGTTCATCCAACTCGGCGGGGGCAAGCAGATTTTGGCGAGCCAGCAATAACGCTGATGTGGTCATGCGCAAGGCTCGCAGGAAATGCGCCGGTGTTGCAGTGTCGGGAAAGTACGGCGCACCTGCCGGAGAAATTCCAGGTCGATATTGGCAATCACAAAACCCGAACCGCGCGGTAGCCGATCCAGAATTTTTCCCCACGGATCAACAATCATACTATCGCCATGTGTTTCACGACCATTTATATGGTAGCCGCCTTGAGCGGCAGCAATCACATAGGAAAGATTCTCTATCGCTCGTGCGCGCACCAGTGTTTCCCAGTGTGCCTTGCCGGTGGTCGCAGTAAACGCGGATGGCACCGCGATGATATCCACTTTCTCATTCACCATACGCCGAAAAAGTTCAGGGAAGCGGATGTCATAACATACCGCCAGACCCAGACGGCCAAATGGCGTGTCGACCACCACGACATCCTTGCCATGCTCAACAGTCTCGGATTCTGAATACATTTCACCGGTTTCGTGGATCTTTACGTCAAACATGTGAATCTTGTCGTAACGTGCCACGACCTTGCCATGATCGTTATATAACAGACAGGCCGCACGGACGTGTTGCGGCGAAGCAGACTTAAGTGGTATGGCACCACCCACAATCCAGACACGATGTTTATCCGCCTGGGTAGCCAGAAAATTTTGAATTTGCCCCGTGCCCAGCGTCTCTGCCACAGTGAGCTTTTCGCGCTCATTCATGCCCATGTGTGCGAAGTTTTCCGGCAGCACAACCAAATCAGCACCTGCATCAACAGCACGGCTGATCAGTCTGGCGGCTTCGGTGAGATTGGATCCAACACTGGCACTGGATGCCATTTGAATGGCGGCAATACGTTTCATACTCTAGGTCACTTTACCGGGGAAAAGATACTCTGCTAAAAGCATAACATACTCCTTTGCGCGAACGCAGTGTCCACTGGTGCTATTCCTTGTCGCCATCCCCTGCAGCCGGGGGGTGTTTTTGACCTGTCTCTTTCACCTCCGGGTGTTCCCATGCACCGGTAATGGTATAGCGCTTGGCAAGCGAATCATCGAGTTTTTTACCGGCAACACGATCAAAGAAAAATACCCAGCCACAGGTCGAGCCACCTGTCAGTAAACAACTAATCAATGTCAATGAACTGGTAACCCGGGGAACTGCCAGCACATTTAAATCATAATCATGCGCTGACATACCCATTTGACCGCGGATACCGATCACGGCTACCGGCGTGTTCACATTCAAGTCGTCGGTTTTAGCTGTCCCTTCATTGATATCAAAACTGCCACGAATCTCATCAAAACTCATGCCCGAACCGAATTCTTTGAAATTCAAGAGTAAATGCCGTGGCAATTCGCTGAGACTTAACAGGCCCAACAAACGACCGGCACCCGGCTCAACTTCGGCGATTGAGCCATCTTTAATCACGACACCAACCGTACCACCAAGATGCTCAAAAGAAAATTTTTCAGGTGCGTCCGGCCAATTTAATTGCAAATGTGCCTGAGCCTTGCCGTGACGTATGGTGTGGCTGTAACCGAGGCGTTGCAGCATATTGCCGACATCAGGACTGTCCAAATCGAAACGAATATTGGTCTGATGTCGGCGCTTGCGATACAGCCAGCTGCCACTGCCATTAATATTCATATCTGCAGAATTAAAGTTCAACTTGTCAAAGCTAATACCATCTTTCACGCGTTGGCTGGCCACCTCGAAACGACCTAATTGCATATTATCGATCACCAGGTCCTTAATAACACCATTCACCAATACCACATCCATTGGTTTGGCCGGCGCAGAATTTGCGTCATCATCACCCGTATGCAGCGAAAGATAATCCATATCCAGCAACAGTGGCAGTCCCGGCCTGGCTGTCGCGCGGGTTTGCGTGTTTTTTTCTGCACCAGAATCCAATACGGCTTGCCACTGCTGCGGCTCAAAATTTTGCAGGCGCCCGCCTATAGTCAAGGCGCGCTGTTCAGATAGAACCGGTTCATCGTCAGAAAAATTAATCGTGGCCTTGTGTAAAATATCGCGCTGCCTGCGCGTGTTCAATACGAATTTACTACGCAATATCGAATCCAGCGATGCGCTTATACTCACCAATCCATCACGTGGAAATTGCACCTGCAGATTAAAATGCCGATTATCTTCTCTGGATTTGTGTAATGGCGCCGGCAAATCCAGCGCCACGCCAGACAGATCCGAATCGATTGTGAAATTCCCGGGAATAGTAACTCCGTCTTGTTTATAGCCAAATCCCAACAAACCGGCCCAATGAGTACGTCCAGTGATCCTGGTGGAGATGGGCAATTTATATTGCTGTAAGACGCGCTGCATATCCAAATCGCCGTTAAAGGCTATTTTTATCTGTTGACTCGCATCCTGGTTGTAAGTAAATAGCGAGGCTGATGTTTTACCGCCGAATATTTTGGCCGTAATGTCAGCGCCGGACAGTCCTTGCGGCGAGTATTCCAATTCGCCATCAAGATTATCTACGAGTAATTTGCCTTCCCAGCTGTTCATGGCGCTATCGTTTAATTTAACCTTGCCGCGATAATCCACTGGAAATCTGCCGGCAAGTCGTTTCGCCAGCGGCACCTGTAAATGCAAAGTTGCCTGGGCACTCCCGTCAAATTTACTGGCGTTATAAAAATCTTGCGCATTGGCGGCGATCGGGCTGGCGACCAGAAAATGGATTAAATCCTGGGTGCTTCCATTATATTTACCGGTTGCCTGCAATACCGATTGTGAAAAATTATCGATAGCGACATGCACATCCTGCAATTGACTATCAAATAACCTGCCCCGGTCGGCGTGCAAGACCATGCCCGTGCCGCTGAATTCCGCGTCAAGCGGCATCTGTGTTAAATGCGGCCAATCCTGCTGGTAATTCATATCGATATCCGCAGCGGAAAATTTCACCTGAAATACACCATTTGGCTTTTCAAATGGAAAATCCTCCAGACGTCCACGCATTACCAAACCACCATCAATTACCTTGCCGGACACAATTCCCGTATCCAGCCAATCAACCAGTGACTTATCCATTATTCCAACTGGATAATACTGCTTGAGTGATGCCGCATTGACATCGGCAAAATGTAACTGCAGATCCATATAAGGAGAGGCAGCATCACCGGGTATATACATTTGCATTGCTGCATCGGCACGCAGATCCTGATTATTCGCTTGCAGACGTTCCACCTTGATCTGTAAATCGCCAGCTGCATGCCACCATTGCGCATTCAACTGTAATTGTGCAAATGTTAATGGGGAGCGAAACAAATCGGCAAAATCAAGTGCTGCCATATGGCTATCGAGTTGCACATAGCCGTTTTGCGAATCCAGCCAGACCTGGCCACGCAGGTTTTTGATACCCGGAAACTGTTGCCATGACCGGGAAGACAGGTTATCGAAGCGCGAACTGAGCTGAAAATTATCCAGGTGATCGTCGCCAGGCTGGAATTGCACAAACAGATCCTGCAAATCACCGCGCGGCTGAACATCCTTGAGCAGATCCTGATTTGCCTTGGTCAGCAAGCCACTTAACGCCAGCAAGTTACGCGCATCACGTAATCTAATCAAACTCGTATAGCCGATAACTATCGGTTGAGGTTGATTGATATAATTAACTGCAAATGATGTGGCTGGCCAGATTTCTTCGGCCTGTTGGTAACGAAAATCCTCAACGCGCAATTGCCAGCCTAGCGGAGTTTCAGCCCAGGCGAAGGCACTATTTAGCAACTTAAGGTTAAACGGATTTGCATCAGCTCGGCTGGTTAGTTTGACATCACTGATAGTGACATTGCCACTCAAGGCAGCAAACCCTTGTTGCTTCCAGCCACCCCACACCTGAAAATCCATTTCACCTTCATGTAACACCATGTGCAGCAGGTGCGGTTTGGTACCGAGATTACTCGCCTGAATATGTTTACCCGCCGCAAAAAACTTGCCTTGCCATTCTGCCGGCACCAGAATATTTCCGGTAAAATCAATTGCAACGGACAATCCTTCACCCAGTCCGGCCGGTAATTTGACATTGCCCGTCAATTGATGGCGTTGATTGTCATTGCGCAGACTGACATTGACATTGCTAAACTGAATATTCTTCAATCCATAATATTCATCGCGCCACTCAATCCGGCTTTTTTCCACCACCAGATGGCTCCGCTCAAAGAACCAGCTGCTCAACTCATCCTTTTCGGTCACTGCCGTCGGCGCTGCCGCCATGTTTTTTTCCAGATCGGTTACGGCAATTCCTTGAATACTTAACTTACCCTGTTTATTCCGGGTAATCGCCAGATCAACGCCGCTGATAGTTAAATTTTCCGGTACAGGTTTGCGACGGGCAAGCGAACGTAATACATCAAAACCGATTCTGGCCTGATCAAAGTGCAGCAGTTCGTGACGTTTATGCGCATCAAACATGTGCACATCATAAAATATAAAGGTGGGAGTCAAACCATCCAGGCGCGCATCCATTGAAGCAATCTTTACTTCGCGGCCCATTGCCGTGCTGGCAAATTTTTCAACTTCGACCCGATAGCCTTTGGCTTCGGGTAAAAATATGCGCGCCAGGGAAATAGTAACGGCAATCAGGATAATCAATATCGCCAGACTGTACCAAAAAAAATGATAGAGTTTACGCAGCAGTTTGCGTATGGGCGGTATATCCGTGGCAAGTTGCTGCGTCATTTCACATCAGCACCACATCGAATTGTTCCTGGGTATATTCAGCCTCGATTTGCAGCTTGATAGGCTTGCCGATGAATTCTTCCAATTCCGCCAGGCTGGTGGATTCCTCATCCACCAACAGATCCACCACCGGCTGCGAGGCCAGCACCAGCAATTGTTGTGCGTCGAACTGGCGAGCCTCGCGTAATATCTCGCGGAAGATGTCATAGCAGACGGTTTCCGGCGTTAACATCGTGCCGCGACCACTGCATGCGGAACAGGGTTCACACATGATCTGCGCGAGAGATTCACGGACGCGCTTGCGCGTCATCTGCACCAGACCTAATGACGATACTTCACTAAGATGCGTGCGCGCATGATCCCGTTCCAGATTTTTTTCCAGCGCCCGTAATACCTGCCGGCGGTGATCGGGTTCCTTCATGTCGATAAAATCGATAATGATAATGCCGCCCAGATTGCGTAAACGCATTTGCCGGGCAATGGTCTGGGTTGCTTCCAGGTTGGTTTTAAAAATAGTTTCTTCCAGATTGCGATGTCCCACAAACGCACCGGTATTCACATCAATCGTCGTCATCGCTTCAGTTTGATCGATAATCAAATAGCCACCGGATTTAAGTTGCACCTTGCGTTCCAGCGCCTTATGAATTTCATCATCAACGCCATATAAATCAAAAATAGGACGTTCCCCAGGGTAATGCTCGATACTGTCCACCAGTTCGGGCAGGAATTTACCTGCGAATTTTTTTATCTTGTCGTAGGTTTCGCGCGAATCCACACGAATCGCTTCAATCTGTCGGCCCCCCAGGTCCCGCATGGTACGCATCACCAGCGGCATATCCTCGTGCACCAATCCTGCTGCAGGTTCAGTACCGACACGTTCCTGGATCGCCCGCCAGAGTTTTTGCAAAAACTGCATATCCTTGAGTATGGCGTCGTCACTGATACCATCGGCAACCGTCCGCACGATATAGCCACCCGGATCGAAATTCGACATGTGCTGCAGAATAATATCCTTGAGTCGTTGGCGTTCATCCGCACTTTCAATTTTCTGTGATATGCCCACGTGACTCCCGCCGGGCACGTAAACTAAATAACGGGAGGGAATCGATATTTGGGTGGTTAAGCGTGCCCCCTTGCTACCGATCGGATCCTTGATCACTTGCACCACGATATCCTGCCCTTCGCGCAGCAACTCCATGATCTGATCATCCGTATTGCCCGCTGCGGCATGTTCCTCATCCATCGGTCGCACAATATCCGAGACATGCAGAAAGGCAGTGCGTTCCAGACCCACTTCCACAAAAGCCGCCTGCATACCGGGCAGTACCCGGCTCACCTTTCCTTTATATACATTGCCGAGCAAGCCGCGACGACTGGCCCGCTCCACGTGGACTTCCTGCAGCACCCCGTTCTCGACATAAGCCACCCGTGTCTCTCGTGGGGTGATATTGATCAGCAGTTCTTCACGCGTCAGCATCGACATAATTATTCTCAAGACCACATGGGGATGTTTAATTGCGCCAATAACTGCGCGGTTTCAAATATGGGTAAGCCCATCACACCGGAATAACTGCCTTCCAGTTCGCGGATAAATATGGCGGCCTTGCCCTGGATGGCATAACCACCTGCCTTATCAGATGGCTCACCGGTTTCCCAATATGCCTGACATTCCGCCAAAGTCAAACTGCGCAAGCTTACCCGGCTGACATTAACTTTGACTGAACATGGTCCATGGCATAATGCCACCGCAGTGATGACTTGATGGGTTTTCCCCGAAAGCAGTTGCAACATGACAATGCCGTCGTCCTGATCACGCGGCTTGCCGAGGATTCTCTCGTCAGATACCACAATCGTGTCTGCACCAAGCACCGGTTTACGATCAGCATTGACCAAGCTATTCCAACCAGCTTGCGCTTTGTCGCAGGCCAGACGTTGCGCATAGGCAACAGGAGTTTCACCAGTTTGATAAATTTCGGCAACATTGACCGGTAATACGGCAAACCGCACACCGATTTGTTGCAATAACTCGCGACGACGGGGCGACGCCGAGGCCAAATAGACATCTACTGACATACAACAACGCTTTCTTATTTATGGTAAGGATGATTTTTCAAAATAGAATAGGCCCGATAGACCTGTTCCGCCACCATCACCCGCACTAACGGATGTGGAAAGGTTAGCGCCGACAATGACCATTGCTCATGGGCACGTTGTTGCACGTCACTGGCCAGCCCTTCCGGGCCGCCAATCAATAACGCGACATCCCGGCCGGATTGCAACCATTGCCGAAGTTTATCGGCCAGATCCGTGGTACTCCAGGATTTGCCTTGTCGTTCCAAAGCCACAATATGACAATCACGTGGCAAAGCGGCGAGGATGCGAGTCGCTTCTTTTTGCAACACGCGTTCGATATTCTGTCCAGCAGTGCGTTTCTCCGCGGGAATTTCATGCAACTGTAAGGAACACTCCGCGCCGAGACGTTTGCGGTATTCTTCAAATCCCGTGGCGATCCACGCCGGCATGCGCTCGCCTACGGCAATTAAATGGATACGCATCGGCAGATTGTCTCAACCTTGCCTATCTTTACTGTGCAAGGCCGGACTCTGATCGCCCCAGAGTTTATCGAGATTATAAAAATCCCGTACCGCTGGCAGCATGACATGCACGACGATATCACCCAAATCCGCCAGCGCCCATTCGGCAGTCTGATCGCCTTCGACACCCACAGGCGGTACGCCCGCGTGTTTGCATTTTTCCACGACAATATCGATGAGTGATTTGACATGCCGGGTACTGGTGCCAGTAGCAATGATCATCCAGTCTGTAATCGTGGTCTTGTCGTGCACATTCAGCACGCGGATATCGCGGCCTTTGAGTTCTTCCAGCGCGGCGAGCACGATCGCCTTGAGTTGTTCAGTTTGCAATAGCACCTCGTTCGCAATACAACGTATGTTGATGAATATAATCCCGTACTACATCAGGAACCAGATACTGTATCGATTCGTTACGTGCACACATACCGCGAATCGCAGTCGCAGATATCGCTAATTGTGTGACCGGCTGAACCCAGATTAATCCTGCTGGTTGCCGCCGTAGTTCCTGTAACTGCATCGCCCGATGTTGTTCAATTAAAGTATAGACGGTTGGTTGTGAGCGTAACCCCTCAACCGAATTTCCCGGGCGCTGCATCACAACAATATGGGCTAACGATAAAATTTCCAAATAACGATGCCAGCTATCAAAATAGCGCAGCGCATCCATGCCCATAATGAGACATAAGGTTGTCTCGGGTAACTCCGCCCGCAAGCTCAACAGGGTATCAACCATATATGACACCCCGCCCCGATCCAGTTCGCGGGTATCGACGATAACATCGCGCTGACCTGTCACTGCCGAACGCAACATCGCCAGTCGATGCAGTTCGTTAGCCAGCGGCGGGGTACGATGCGGCGGAGTTGCACAAGGAATAAAGCGTAGCTGTTGTAATTGCAACGCCTGCCGGACTTCCAGGGCGGTACGCAAATGTCCCAGGTGGACAGGGTCGAAGGTGCCACCGTAGATGCCGATCATCAGGTTCTGATATTCCCGTCGCCGATCACAATGTATTTCTGCGACGTTAACCCTTCCAGACCGACGGGGCCACGCACGTGAATCTTATCGGTACTGATGCCGATCTCCGCACCCAGACCATATTCGAAGCCATCGGCAAAACGGGTCGAGGCATTGAGCATCACCGAACTGGAATCCACTTCGCGCAAGAAGCGTTGTGCAACAGCAACGTCTTCGGTCACGATCGCTTCGGTGTGCTGTGAGCTATGACGATGGATATGTTCCAGCGCATCATCCAGGCCATCAACCACTTTAATCGATAAAATCGGTGCCAGATATTCTGTATCCCAATCCTCTGCCGTGGCAGCAATACTATTCTTCAAGATGGCCTGGGTCCGCGCACAACCGCGCAACTCGACACCTTTGTCCTGATACAACTTGCCCAGTGTCGGCAATACCTGTTGCGCCACTGGCGCATCGACTAACAAGGTTTCCATGGTATTGCATGTACCATAGCGTTGGGTCTTGGCATTAAAGGCAATACGCACCGCCTTGTCGATATCGGCCTTGGCATCGATATACACATGGCAAATGCCATGCAGATGTTTAATCACCGGTACGCGCGCTTCGGCGCTGATGCGCTCAATTAAACTTTTACCGCCACGTGGCACGATCACATCGACATATTGATTCATCGTGATCAACTGCCCCACCGCAGCGCGATCCACGGTAGCCACGACTTGCACGGCCGCCGCCGGTATGCCCACGGCACTTAAGCCAGCATGGATACAAGCGGCCAAGGCTTGATTGGAATGCAGCGCTTCGGAACCGCCACGTAAAATGGCCGCATTACCGGATTTCAAACACAGTGCGGCAGCATCAATAGTGACATTCGGTCGCGATTCATAAATGATGCCGATGACACCCAGCGGGACGCGCATGCGTCCCACCTGAATGCCTGAAGGCAGATATTTCATGTGATCGATTTCACCGATCGGATCGGGTAGTGTGGCAACCTGACGAACCCCATCGGCCATCGCGGCGATGCGCGCATCATTGAGTTCCAAACGATCCAGCAACGCCGCATCCATACCCTTGGTCCGTCCAGCATCGAGATCCTGCCGGTTCGCTGCCAGGATTTGTGGGCGTTGTTGTTCAATTGCGTCTGCCATCGCCAGCAGTGCGGCATTCTTGTCTTTGGTTGTCAGGCGTGCCAGCAACCGTGAAACGGCGCGGGCCTGTTGCCCCAACTCCATCATGTATTGTTTAACATCCATCTTCATATCCATGTCGATCACCTTGATTCAGCGCTGATGCGTATGGCCGGTTTACCGGCGACACCCAAGGCTAATTCTAACAACTCATCCCAGACTCTGCCGCTCATTTGTCCCTTGGCGATGCGATCAGTGAGTGCGCAACGACGTAACAAGCGTTGCCAATCAACAAGTTGACTGCGTTTCAGGGCAGTTTTCACCAGGGGTTTACGCTTGTCCCAAACATGCTCCTGGGCAATCACGGCATCGGCACTCTGGCCTTTGGCAAGGCCTGTGGCCATGCGGGTCAGGCTGCGAATTTCGCGTGTCAGCGCCCAGGATACCAAGACGGGATCAGCCCCTTCCGACTGCAAGCCAAAAATCATGCGGGCAGTCCGCGCTACTTCACCACGCAAGGCTTCATCCACTAAATTAAAAATATCAAAGCGGGCACTATCTGCAACGGCGGCCTGTACCTGTTCCAGCGTGAGCTTGCCTTGCCCAAATAATAACGCCAGCTTTTCGATTTCCTGATCCGCTGCCAGCAGGTTTCCTTCAACCTGATCCGCCAGACAGCGGGCGGTCTCCAGTGAACACTCCAGACCACGTTGTTTCAGGCGCTGCAGTAACCATTGCGGTAACTGCGCAGCCTCGATCGGCCATACCTGCACGATCACGCCATGTTGTTCCAGTGCGGTAACCCAGGCACTGCGTTGTTGCGCCGATTCAAGCTTGTCACCCGAAAGCAGTAAAATGCTGTCCGGTGCCGGATGTTGCGCATAGTCCTGTAACACTTTTGCACCTTCCTTGCCGGGCGTGCTACTGCCAAGGCGGATATCCAGCAATTTGCGTTCTGCGAACAAGGATAAATTATTGGTGGACTGCCCGAAAAGTTGCCAGTCAAAACCGCGCTCGGCATAAAACACCTGTCGATCGGTATAACCCTGTTGTTGTGCGGCGGCGCGGATCTGATCACAGGCCTGGCCAAGTTGCAGCGGTTCGTCGCCGGTCACGTAATAAATCGGTGCAAGCGATTTTTGTAACTGTCCAGTTAACGCATCCGCACGGGTCTTCATAATTTTTTATCGACGGGCACAGCCGGTTTTACCGGATTACGCATTCCAGCTTCGATACGTCGCAAGATTTGTTGTGTAGCCGCGGCGATGAGCGCTTTGCGTAAAATGGTCTCTTCGGTGTCGGTAGCCAACACGTTATCCGGATCAAATTTGTAATCGCGCAATTGATAAACAGTTTGTGCCGGCAACAGCGTTTGTTTTGTTTTATCCTGCACCTCAAAGCTCACCGAATAATTTAATTCATACTCTGACGCACGACCCTGCGCATCGACCGACAACACATGCCGATCCAGTAATTCTTTATTGATCACCAAAACCGCCGTAGCGGTATCCGCTGCGGCAATCACATGGGCACCATTGCGCTCCAGACCGCGACGCAATTCAATATACAGGTCGCTGTACTCACCCACTCCGTGAATTTTCGTTTCCAGCAGCGCCGGAGAAATGGCGTCTTCGCCACGCAAATGAAACCCACAGGCCGACAGCATCACGGCACTGAGTAATACACTAACGCTACGTATAACCATATGATTATTTAACCACGATGTTGACGATCTTGCCGGGAACAACAATGATCTTGACGATGGCCACGCCTTCCAGAAAACGTTTCACGTTGTCATCCGCCAACGCAGTATCTTCCACGAATTTGCGTTCCGCATCGGTAGCTACTTTAATCAGGCTGCGTAATTTTCCATTCACCTGCACAGCCATTTCGATGGTATCACGCACCATCGCCGCTGCTTCAGCCTGCGGCCACCGCACTGACAACAGTGGCGCCTGATGTCCCAACGCCTGCCATAGCTGGTGTGTGATGTGCGGCACGATCGGCGCAAGCAATAAGACGATAGCTTCCAGCGATTCCTGTAACACTGCACGGCCCTGCTCGCCTTGCGCATCGAATTTAGCCAATGCATTGAGCAACTCCATGACAGCGGCGATCGCCGTGTTAAAGGTAAAGCGCCGTCCGATGTCATCGCTGCATTTGGCAATCGTTTCATGCGTCTGGCGCCGCAGCGTTTTTTGCTGCTCTGACAATCCAGAAACATGCAGTTGTGTTATGGAACCTTTCTGCACATGCTCATAGACCATGCGCCATAAGCGCCGCAGAAACCGATTGGCGCCTTCCACACCGGCATCCGACCACTCCAGACTTTGATCCGGCGGTGAAGCGAACATAACAAACAAGCGGGCGGTATCCGCGCCGTATTGTTCGATCAGTTGCTGTGGATCGACGCCATTACTTTTGGATTTGGACATTTTTTCAATATTGCCCAATATTACCGCGTCACCATCGCGTTTAAGCACGGCATTTTTGGGTCGGCCACGCTCATCGCAATTCACATGCACATCAGTCGGGCCGAAATAGTGTTTCTTACCTTCCTGGCTTTCCCTATAAAAGGTTGGCGCCACAACCATGCCTTGCGTCAGCAAATTCGTGAAAGGTTCATTACATGTCACCAGTCCCGCGTCACGCATCAGCTTGTGATAAAAGCGGGAATACAGCAGATGCAGAATGGCATGTTCGATTCCGCCGATATATTGATCCACCGGCAACCAGTAATTGGCACGCGCATCGAGCATGCCTTTGGCATTGTCTGGCCCGCTGAACCGTGCAAAATACCAGGAGGATTCCATAAAGGTATCAAACGTATCGGTTTCACGCTCAGCGGCACCACCGCATTGCGGGCAACGGGTTTTGTAAAACGACGCCATCCGCTTGATCGGTGAAGTGATACCATCGATTTTTACCTCTTCGGGCAAGATCACCGGCAAATCTTTATCCGGCACCGGTACAACGCCACACTTGGCGCAATTGATCATCGGGATCGGTGCGCCCCAATAGCGCTGACGCGATACGCCCCAATCACGCAAGCGATACGTTGTGCGCGTCTTGCCTTTATTGCGTTTATTTAAATAAGTGGCGATAGCATCAAAAGCTTGCAGCGAACTCAAGCCGGTGAATTCACCGGAATTGATTAACACCCCTTTATCGGTAAAGGCCTGCACAGTGAGATTTACCTGTGCAGCATTATCGGGCGCAATAACCTGCATGATCGGCAAGCCGTACAGCCGGGCAAATTCCCAGTCACGTTGATCATGCGCCGGTACCGACATCACTGCACCTTCGCCATAACCCATCAGCACAAAATTGGCGATGAAGATCGGCAGCAGATCACCGCTAATGGGATGCACGGCTTTCAATCCGGTATCCATGCCTTTCTTTTCCATCGTTTCTAACACCGCTTCGGAGGTGCCCATTTGCGCACACTCTTGCAGAAACGCCGCGATGTTGGCGAATTGTTTGCCGACGCGCTGTGCAATGGGATGTTCGGGCGCCACTGCCACGTAGGTGACCCCCATCAAGGTATCCGGACGGGTGGTAAATACTTTGAGCGGTTCGCCGGTGTCTTTCACGCTAAACGCCACTTCGACACCCTGGGATTTGCCGATCCAGTTGCGCTGCATGGTACGCACCTGCTCCGGCCAGCCAGTGAGATTATCGATCTCCGCGAGCAATTCATCGGCGTAGGCGGTGATCTTCATAAACCACTGCGGAATATCCTTGCGTACCACGGCGGTGTCACAACGCCAGCATTTGCCATCAATGACCTGTTCATTCGCCAGCACGGTCAAATCATGCGGACACCAGTTAACCGGCGAGGTCTTTTTATACACCAGACCCTTCTTATATAAGCGTGTGAATAGCCACTGCTCCCAGCGGTAATAGTCCGGGTCGCAGGTCGCGATCTCGCGCGACCAGTCATAGCCCAGCCCCAGACGCTTTAATTGCGTACGCATGTAAGCGATGTTGTCGCGCGTCCATTTGGCCGGTGGCACCTTGTTTTGAATGGCGGCGTTTTCCGCTGGCAAACCAAACGCATCCCAGCCCATGGGTTGCAACACATTTTTGCCTTGCATGCGCTGATAGCGACTGATCACATCGCCGATGGTGTAATTGCGCACATGGCCCATGTGCAGTCGGCCACTGGGATAGGGAAACATCGCCAGGCAATAGAATTTTTCCTTGCCGGGATCTTCACTGACGCGAAACGACTGCTGCTGTTCCCAGTCAGTCTGAGTTTGTTGTTCAACATCCTGGGGTGAATACTGTTCTTGCATAAGTGAGTAAATTATCGGTTAGTGGGATTGGTGTTTAGCATACCGTAAGGCCGGTCAAACGTCAGCAAGCCTGCGTTGAACTTTATGCGTGCAAATCGGCAAGATCAAATTCAGCATGCGTTCCCCGCCGTAGTAACAGCATGGCGATCAGACTGAGAATAAACAGGATTAATATCGGCCAATTCCCAACTAGCACATAGGGCGTCGCACCTTCACGGGGCTGGACATCGGCGGTAATGACATCGCTGGCGAATTGCGGTGAGTGCGCCAGGATTTTGCCATGGTGATCCACCACCGCAGAAATGCCATTGGTCGTGGCGCGCATTAACATCCGCCCGGTCTCCACCGCACGCATACGGGCAATTTGTAAGTGCTGGAACGCTGCCCAGGAATGACCATACCAGGCATTGTTACTGCCATTCACCAATAACGTTGCTTGCGGCAGAAAATCGATCAACTCTTCACCAAAGGCATCTTCGTAACAAATCGATGGCGCCATGGGTTGGCCAGCGGCAACTAACAATGGTTGCTGGCGTGCCCCCGGGCTAAAACCCGACATCGGCAAATCAAAAAATCCGATCAAGCCGCGCAATACGGATTGCAGCGGTACGTATTCACCAAATGGCACCAGATGACGCTTGTGATACACCCCTTCACGCTCACCTAACACCAACAAACTGCTATGGTAGGTTTGATAATCGCCGTAGGGAACACCCAGAATCAGATCCGTCTGATTTTGCCGGGTTCTGTCATGTAACAGTTTTTTAAAGTCTTCCGGCACATCCACCGGATAGAGAATAGTCAGTGCATTCTCCGGCCAAATAATTAAATCGACTTTATCCCAATAAGGTTCACTTAAATCCGCATAGGCCTGCATCTGTGCGCGGATTTTATCGCTATTCCATTTCGTCAGCTGATCCTGATTACCTTGCACAATCGCCACCGCTAACGGGTCATCGATGGGTTGTGTCCATTCAGTCCGTGTTAAACCGAAACCACCCAGCCATAACAGCAGCAGTAGCAATGGCGCAAACCAGCGAAATGAATTTTTTATGATAAATGGCAGCACCAGTAAGCCGGCACTAAAGACAGTCAGAAGTGATACTCCATAGACACCCAGTAACGGTGCATATCCGGCCAACGGACTATCGATTTGGCTGTATCCCAGATTGAGCCAGGGAAAGCCGGTGAACAACCAGCCACGCAACCATTCGAACAACACCCAATTAACCGGAAAAATCCACAAATAGATTAACCACAGTTGCCAGCGATTGTGCAGCAGATATGTTCGGCAATACGCACTCAGACTGGCCTGCAACGCGGGTATCAAGGCGAGCACGCCGACAAACACGGCAGTTAATAAAGTCGATAAGGCCGCCGAGGTATCACCAAAATCATGGATGGCGACAAACACCCACCACACCCCCACGCCGAACATACCGATACCAAATAATAAACCGCTACGAAATGCCTGACGTGGCGTTAAATCCTGCCATAACCAGAACAGTGTGGCCGGAATAATAATCGCGAGCGGATACCAGGAGAGCGGCGCAAATCCATATGGCAATGCGGCGCCGAGTAACAGCGCCGCAAGATCAAAACGATTGCGCAGAGGTAAAAAGCGGCTAAGCACGATCCATCATTCCGCCATCACTACTTGTTTCGACTGGCGCAAGACGTTTGACTCGCAGGAGATAAATGCGACGACTATCAGCACGCAGGATGCGGAACTGAAAACCGCCCAATTCGACCATCTCGCCACGTTTGGGTAAATGCCCGAGTGAACTCATGATCAGCCCGCCGATGGTATCGTATTCTTCATCGCTGAATTTGGCGCTGAAATGCTCGTTGAATTCTTCGATCGGCGTTACTGCTTTAATCGTGGCATCGGCGCCGTTGTGATCCATGATATAAATTTCATCTTCAAAATCATGTTCGTCCTCGATCTCGCCAACGATTTGCTCCAATACATCTTCGATCGTGACCAATCCGGCGATACCGCCGTATTCATCCACAACAATGGCGATGTGATTGCGACTGGAGCGAAATTCTTTCAATAACACATTCAGACGTTTACTTTCGGGAATGAAGACTGCCGGACGCAGAATCTCACGCAAACTGAATTTGTCGGCATTGCCGACATGAAAATACGGCAACAAATCTTTTGCCAACAGAATACCAATCACTTCATCACGGCTGTCACCGATAGCCGGGAAACGCGAGTGCTGTGAATCCACGACTAACGGTAGAATCTCTGCCAGCGTCATATCGCGTTCGATCACCACCATTTGTGAACGCGGCACCATGATATCGCGCACCTGCATTTCGGAAACCTGCAACACGCCTTCGATCATTGACAGCGAATCCATATCGATGACCCCGTTGTCGCGCGCCTCGTGCAGCAATTCGACAAGCTGGGTACGATCCTTGGGTTCAACCTGCAGGAACTGACTCAGACGATCCAGCCAGCTGCGCTGGTTTTTTTGTTCCTTACTGGTGTCTTCCAGCGTGCTACTGCGTTCGTCGTTCATGTCGGCATGCCCAGTTCATAGGGATTGGTATAGCCAAGCTGTTGCATGATTTGAATCTCCATTCCTTCCATTGTCTGTGCCTCATCCGTGGTCAGATGATCAAAACCAATTAAATGCAGTGTGCCGTGAATCACCATATGAGCCCAATGCGACTCCAGGCTTTTGTCTTGTTGCTGCGCTTCACGTGTCACCACCTCGGCGCAAATCACCAGATCGCCTAACAGTGGCACCCGTAATGGCACATCGGCTTCAAACGGAAACGATAACACGTTAGTCGGGCCGGGTTTATGCCGATAGGTTTCATTGAGTTGCGCGCTTTCTGCCATGTCAACAATTCGAATCGTTACTTCGGCGCTTTTATAACGGCCTTGCAGCGCCAGCTCCACCCATTGGCGCAATTGCTTTTGTGACGGTAACTCAGTCTGTTCATCCGTCACCGCAACTTGCAAGTCAATGCGGATACTCATCGTATATCTTTCCCGCTGGTTTGCATTTGTTCCACTGCTTCATACGCAGTTACGATGCGCTGTACCAGTGGATGGCGCACGACATCTTTTGCAGTGAAAAACGTAAAACTGATACCTTTAACGTCCTTCAACACTTCGATCACATGCCGCAAGCCGGATTGCTGGCCACGGGGCAAATCCGTCTGGGTAACATCGCCGGTTATCACCACGGTCGAGCCAAAACCGATGCGCGTTAAAAACATTTTCATTTGTTCGACGGTGGTATTCTGCGCTTCGTCCAGAATAATAAAGGAGTCATTCAAGGTGCGGCCGCGCATATAGGCTAACGGCGCCAGCTCGATCACATTGCGTTCCACCAATTTGGCCACCGCTTCGAAGCCTAACATCTCGTATAACGCGTCGTACAAAGGTCGCAAATACGGATCGATTTTTTGCGCCAGATCACCGGGCAGAAAGCCCAGCCGTTCGCCGCTCTCCACCGCCGGACGCGTCAGAATAATGCGTCGCACCTTGTCGCGTTCCAGCGCATCGACAGCACAGGCCACGGCAAGATAGGTTTTACCGGTACCGGCCGGGCCGATACCAAAATTAATATCCTGCTTCATGATGTTCTGCAGGTAACCGATCTGATGCGGTCCCCGGCCACGAATATTGGCGCGGCGCGTCTTGATAATAACTTCTTCGGTAACGATCTCATCGAACAAGGCGTCGATACCGGCTTCCTGTAAAAAGAGATTTACACTGGCGGGACTCAACACCGCATCACGCGTTTCGTTATACAGATGTCGCAGAACCTCCGCGGTCGCCTGCACCGAACGTGATTCACCGATCACCCGGAAGGTATTGCCGCGATTATTGATCTCCACGCCCAGGCGGCGTTCGATTTGCTTGAGGTGCTCATCGAACTGGCCACACAAATTCGCCAGACGCTGATTATCCGCGGGTTCCAACGCCACATCGGTCGTGTTCGGTGTCATGTGTAAAGCGGTCGTCAAGGGAATAAGGGTAAGGACACAGGTACGGGCAATTAGCCGAGTTGGGTGCGTGGGACTGCCATCAGCAGTTCGCCGCGCAGGGAATTGGGTCGGGTCTCGGTAATGGTGACGTCCACCAGTTGGCCTATTAAATCGGGATGACCTGCAAAGTTTACCACACGATTGTTAGCCGTGCGGCCCGCCATCTCGGTGGCATCCTTGCGAGCCGGACGGGTAACAATAATCTGTTGTACCGTGCCGATCATCGCCTCAGCAATGGCATTGGCCTGCCGCGTCAGGCGACCCTGCAATATGGCAAGTCGTTGTTTTTTAATGTCCAAGGGGACGTCGTCCGGCAGATCGGCGGCAGGTGTGCCCGGGCGTTGGCTATACACAAAACTGTAGGAAAAGTCGAAGCCCAGCTCCGTCACTACTTCCATGGTGCCCTGAAAGTCTTCGTCGGTCTCACCGGGAAAGCCCACAATAAAATCCGAGGACAAGCTGAGATCGGGCCGCACTGCCCGCAATTGCCGAATAATGGACTTGTACTCCGCGACCGTATAACCCCGTTTCATCAAGGCCAGAATCCGGTCCGAACCACTCTGAATCGGCAGGTGTAAATGGCTGACCAGCTTGGGGATTTCGGCATAGGCCTGAATCAGTGCCGGGGTCATCTCGATTGGATGCGAGGTAGTGAAACGAATCCGCTCAATGCCATCGATGGCAGCGATATAACTAATTAATAAAGCCAGGTCGGCACTGCCGCCATCGTGCATCGCACCCCGGTAGGCATTGACGTTCTGGCCTAACAGGTTGACCTCGCGCACACCCAGGTTGGTCAACTGCACGACCTCGGCAATCACATCATCAAACGGCCGACTGACTTCAGCGCCACGGGTATAGGGCACGACGCAAAAACTGCAGTACTTGCTGCAACCTTCCATGATCGACACATACGCCATCGGCCCATCGGCCTGCGGTTCGGGCATACGATCGAATTTTTCGATTTCGGGAAAACTGACGTCAATGCTGGGTCGATTCTTGCTGCGCGCCTCATCTAACAGCGCTGGCAGGCGGTGCAAGGTTTGCGGGCCAAACACCACATCGACGTAAGGTGCGCGGCGAAGTATGGCCTCACCTTCCTGGCTTGCCACGCAACCGCCCACCCCGATTAACACACCGGCACGACGTGCTTTTAGCTCCTTCCATCGGCCTAAAAGCGAGAATACCTTCTCCTGCGCCTTTTCACGCACCGAACAGGTGTTCAGCAGCAATACATCGGCCTCTTCCGGCGTCGCCGCCAGCGTCAGCCCATGCGATACCCTGAGCACGTCCACCATTTTGGCGGTGTCATACTCGTTCATCTGGCAACCGAAGGTTTGTATGTAGAGGGTTTTCATAGGAGGGGGCGATTATACATCACTAATGAATCAGTCATTTCCCCGTATCAGGCTCGGCAACACCATCAAGTGATGGTGCCGCATCTATTCCATATTGGTAACCAGGTGCATCAGGTCCAATACACACCGCACGGCCCTCTCGCCATACCACAGCGTATTGACCCAAACGACGCTTGCGTTCCAAGGTATCCGCAACAGCACGTTTTAATGCCGCCAATGCCGCAGCTTCATAATCAGATGAGCGTGTCATGTCTGTCTCCAATTCTGTAACATTTGCATGATCGCCGGTTGTTTAACGTCGCGATCTTTGCCCTGTTGTGTGAAAATGATTTCTGGCGTCTCGCCGCTATTGAGGAAACAAATTGTCCGCTCCACTAACACAGTATAGGCGCCAAACAAATTTTCCAGACTCCGCGTAAAGCGTCTTTCGATATCTGCTACTGGTATATCGTGACCGCCATGTCTGACCCGTTCAGCCACGCGTAGCTTAGCCATCTCGGCATGCGGTAACGCCAGATAAATTAACTCCACGCGCCAGTCAGCCGCATGCAACCGTCGGATCAGGCGCATATAAGATTTGCCCGCCAATGTCGTTTCAAACCCAAAATTATCCCGTGCCTGGATATGTCGTTCGATCTCGTTAAGAAATATCCGGCTCGCTGTTATCCGTTCCTTGTCCGGCGCCAATGGTGACATCCCCGCTGCAATCATATCCGCATTCACAAAATTTCGGCAGCCCACTACCTCAGGTAAATATTTTAACGCAAAGGTCGTATTTCCCGCGCCATTGGGACCGGCGATAATCCAACAAGTGGGTTGATTGCCATCATGCACTGTCACGACAATTTATTCCCGCTTGAGGGAAGCGCCAAAATCGGCAACAGCCCATGCGACGCCTTCAGCACGTCGGCCATCTTTGCGCTATCGCACTCGTTCATTTGACAGTCGAAGGTTTGGGCGCAGAAGATTTTCATAAGGGGGACATATTATAAGCAATAATGAGCCACTGCGGGTCACGTTATCTGCACCAATCCGGCCTGCTCGGGTTTGGAATACACGTTGAAAATGTAGGTTGGGGCGCAAACCCCAACGGTCGTTCACAAACATTCGCTGTTAGCCCGCCATGTTCATACCCGATAAAAGTAGTTCTTCAATCGACTCTTGTTGTTGGGGTTCGCTGGCTCAGCCCAACCTACGAGCTCTTGATAATCTGCTATTGATAAAGGACGAAACGTAATCATTTATTTTCTCCTGAGAAGTATTTTAATGTGCACACATTAATGTCTGAATATTGGCCTGCCTGTATTGGTGATGAAGTTTCATACACCCCAATATTGGCTGTTCCTTGCTTGGAATCCCCAAGCCACCAAGTAAGATAAGCACGACCTTGATATAGGAATACGTCACGTGGCGGTGAATTTATTGCCCCGAATGAGAGATCAGGTAGTTGGCCATCTTTATCTGCAACATATATCATCGGGAGTCCTGAAACTTCAAAATCAGCATCATGATGTGGGTCACATGAACGCGAAAGATACCGATATACAACATCTTGTTTTCCATCATGGTTTACATCAAATACAGCACGATACAAACGCGACTCACCATTCTCTGCCCACGCACGAACATTGTTCTCTGCATCGTGCCAAGCTTTTTCTCGACGCTTAGCAACATAATCACCTGGATTTTTAATATACTGATGCGGCATATTGTGCTCTTTAATAATGTTTTCAATTAAATCCATATGGTCAAGTGGCTTCAAGTTCACCCATTGCGGCATCGAGAATTTTTTGTCTTTAGTATCAACTTTAAACTCACAGGCTAGCGGCGGCCATTCTGGATGTTTATTTAGATTTTCAACCAAATCCCTGCATATTTCATATTTCTTCCCATCAATCAATTCATATCGTCCAGCAATTGAATTGACTGAGTAGCATGTTAGAGTACCCAACAATAAACATATTCCTAATGAATATTTCTTTAGTATGCTCATGTATTTATCCTCAATATTATCTTTCTCTTCCCGCTTCCTTAATCCCATTCATCAACGGCGTCAGCACATACTCAATCACGCGCCGCTTACCGGTTTTGATCTCGACACTGACATTCATTCCCGGCGTCAGATTGACTTCCTTGTTACCGACGTCGATCGTGTGCTTATTCATGCGCACCCGCGTGTTACTTTGTAGGTTGGGGTGCAAACCCCAACGGTCGTTCACAAACATGCGCTGTTAACCCGCCATGTTCATACCCGATAAAAGCAGCTCTTCAATCGACTCTTGTTGTTGGGGTTCGCTGGCTCACCCCAACCTACGAGCTTGGTGTTATAGACATAAAAGTAACCTCTGTTTAATTATTGACTCTATAGTTGCATATTGTATTGAATTTAAACCGTTTTTCTTGATCGAACTGAATTAATGAAAGTATATTCACCTTTGGAACGACATTAATATCATAAATATATTGCCGCCCTTTGTAGGCGACAAAGCCATGCATTCCTGTCTCAGGATTCACATTCTCAAGATTCTTATCGGCCGCATATGCTCCGCCCATACCGAGCTCAGTAGAACCAGGAATTTTGCATTTATCGTTCAAATCAATTAATTTTATTCTGTTAATACCTCTGATCCATTCACCAGATTTTTCGTATACATATCGCTTAAATCCTTCTTCCAAGAATACCCATTCATTTCCATCGGACTGGTTGTTATTGAAATCAACGTAATACAGTATGAAGTTTTGGTTTTTGCTTAACTCTGAATCGACTGATACTAAGTATTTATCAATTGAAGGGCAGGCATCGATGAATGGTGCGTATAATTTACTGTCTTGGTGGTCATGCGTAAAATATACAGGCGCTACCAGCGAGACTTTTTCCGATTGAATCGTAAAGTCTTTTAAGAACATCTCGCAAAATTCTTTGAGCCTGTAAATAATTCTGTGTAACTGCCCGTTTGATCATGGCTAGTACCCTTTCGGTAACCGGCCTTGATATTCGATCATAAACCGATTCAGCGCCACATTCCAATGATGCAATGGCATGGTCCATTTCTCGGAGGCGGCTTGAATGGCTAACCAAATTACTTTCATCGCCGAATTGTCATGTGGAAATATTTTTCGGTTCTTGATGGCTTTGCGAATGACACTGTTTAACGATTCAATCGCATTAGTCGTATAGATGACTTTGCGGATCTCATCGGGATAATCAAACAACGTGATCAAGTTCGGCCAGTTATCACGCCAGGATTTTGATATCGCGGCGTAGCGTTTATCCCAGGTATCCCCAAACTGCGCGAGCTCCCGTTCGGCCTCATCGACGGAGAGAGACGCGTAAATTTTCTTGAGATCCACGGCGACCTGCTTTTTGTCTTTCCACGAGACAAAGCGTAATGAGTTGCGCACCATGTGGACAATGCACAGCTGGATTTTGGTATTCGGATACACCGTGTTAATCGTTTCGGGAAAACCCTTGAGGCCATCCACACACGCAATGAAGATGTCTTTGATACCGCGGTTGTGGAGTTCGGTTAATATCGATAACCAGAATTTGGCGCCTTCGTTTTCACTGAGCCACAGCCCTAATAATTCTTTATGACCGTCGAGATTAATGCCCAACGCCAGATAAATCGCTTTGTTGATCACGCGCTTGTCGTGGCGGATTTTAACCATCAGGCAGTCCAGGTAGATCACCGGATAGACGGCGTCGAGTGGCCGAGCTTGCCATTCGTGGACTTTCTCCAGCACCGTCTCAGTGACGTTGGAAATCAAAGTCGCGGAGACATCCGCACCGTACAGTTCTTTAAAGGTCGCCACGATATCGCGCGTGGTCATGCCCTTGGCGTACAACGATAAGATTTGATCATCCATTTGGGTGAGTCGGGTTTGGCCTTTGCGCACCAGTAACGGCTCAAAGGTCCCGTTGCGATCACGCGGCACCTCAATCGCGACTTCACCGTGGTCGCCTTTGAGTGTTTTACCGCTGTAGCCATTGCGGCTGTTGCCGGTGTGATGGCCTTGCGTATCATGCTTGGCATAGCCCAGATGGGCTTCCATCTCCGCGCCCAGCGCCGCTTCCACGGTCATCTTTTTGAGCAGTTTACTGAAGTCGTTTAGGTCTTTCTCGGTTTTTATGTTCTTGGCCAGTTGTGCCGCGAACGCCTTCATTTCCTTTTTGTCCATCACTGTACTCATGGGTTAGTCTCCTGTAGATTAGAGTAGTTAGTAATGGGCAGTTACACAAACTAAATTACAGGCTCCTTTGGCCATCCTGGTAGAGATTCTGATTCTGACGCTACGCTATATCTTTACCAATTTACCAGTGCCGCCGGGGATTATTATGCGGTAATAAGATGCAAACTAGAATATTTTGAAAAAAATCATCATTAATTCAATTAGCGAGGTGTAGCTCGTAGGTTGGGGTGAGCCAGCGAACCCCAACAACAAGAGTCGATTAAAGAACTGCTTTTATCGTGTATGAACATGGCGGGCTAACAGCGAATGTTTGTGAACGACCGTTGGGGTTTGCACCCCAACCTACATTTATTCACGCGGGTGCGCATGGACAAGCACACCATCGACGTTGGCAAAAGGAAGTCAATCTGACGCCGGGCATGAATGTCAGCGTCGAGATCAAAACCGGCAAGCGGCGGGTAATTGAGTATGTGCTGACGCCGTTGTTGAATGGGATTAAGGAAGCGGGAAGAGAACGTTAATGCACTGGAGAAATATAATATGAGAATTGAAATTACACCAACAATCATGATGATTGCAGCCCTATTCCTTGGAAGTATTACGTATTTATATGCAGACTCAAAAACAAATTATAAATTACCTGTAGACAAAAAAAATATACTTGAAGAACGTTTTGTTGAAAAACGTAGGGAAGAAATTAAAAAACTATTTGAGCATAAATCGATTATAACGCTTCCTGGTAAGGACAAGGAATTCTGCGAAATGTTCTTAAAAGACTTTGCAATTCAATCGGAAAAAATCTCGCTAGTGGCGCCTATATATTTTACGCATGATCACCGAGACAGTAAGTTATACGCACCATTCATCGATGCCTGCCCTTCAATTGATAAATACTTAATATCAGTCAATTCAGAGTTAAGCAAAAACCAAAACTTCATACTGTATTACGTTGATTTCAATAATAACCCGTCTGATGGAAATGAATGGGTATTCTTGGAAGAAGGATTTAAGCGATTTATATATGCTAAATCGGGTGAAAGGATCAATGGTATTAATCGAATTAAATTAATTGATTTACATGATAAATGCAAAATTCCTGGTTCTACTGAGCTTGGTATGGGCGGATCATATGCGCCCGATGAAAATCTTGAGAAGGTAAATCCTGAGGCAGGAATGCATGGCTTTGTCGCCTACAAAG
>JAHECZ010000092.1 GCA_024641475.1 Gammaproteobacteria bacterium | reverse complement strand
GGCCGTGTGCCGTTGATCGGTTTTTCCGGCAGCCCATGGACGTTAGCGACTTACATGGTCGAAGGTGGTGGCAGCAAGGATTTCGCCAGGGTCAAAGGTATGTTGTATGACGATCCGAACAGCATGCATGCCTTGTTGGATGTTGTGGCGCGAACCGTAATCGAATACCTGAACGCGCAGATCGAAGCCGGTGCGCAAGCGGTGATGATCTTTGATACCTGGGGTGGTGCACTCACCACGCGGGATTACCAGACCTTTTCATTGCACTACATGCAACAAATCATCGCCGGGCTCAAACGCGAGAAAGATGGCCAGCGTATTCCGGTGGTGTTATTCAGCAAGGGTGGTTGTCAGTGGCTGGAAATGCAGGCACAAACCGGCGCGGATTGTCTGGGTCTGGACTGGACCATGGATATCGGACTGGCACGCGCCCGTGTCGGTGACAAAGTGGCACTGCAAGGCAACATGGATCCCACCGTGCTGTATGCCTCGCCACAACGCATTCGCGATGAAGTCGGCTTTATTCTGCAAAGTTACGGCAAAGGCACGGGGCATGTGTTTAATCTGGGTCACGGTATCCAACAAACCGTCAATCCCGAACACGCCAAGGCGTTTATCGATGCGGTGCATGAATTGAGTAAACCGTATCATCTCTAGGCGGTGCTGATTTGGTACAGGGAACATACATCTGTAACAGGCATAAAAGGATTGCGCCATGTCTTCACTCAAACTCATCATCGGCAATAAAAAATATTCGTCATGGTCGATGCGACCCTGGCTGGTGCTGACGCACTTTGGCATTAACTTCGAAGAAAGAAGCCGCGGCTATCGTCGAAACCGAGGAAATACCCCAATATGAGTTGGCTGATCGCGAGCCTATTTAGCGAAAATCGGTATCAAAATCAGCATTCTAGACAGAAGTTTTGTTTTCCTCAGCCAGTCAACTAAGGTAGACTGACTGACAAGCACGACCGGTCGCAGTTTCTTGCGGTGTAAATTTTCTATATTTGTGGAGCGATGATGCAGCAGAATAAAGTGTATGTGGGTAATTTTCCGTATTCCGTCGATGAAGCGCAGTTACGGGATATTTTTTCCGGTTATGGTGAAATCTCCGAATTAGCCTTGATCACGGATCGCGAAACCGGTCGTTCCAAAGGTTTTGCTTTTATTACCTTTGCCACGCAACAGGCGGCTGAAAAGTCACTGGAACAGGATGGCAAAGAAGTCGCGGGTCGCAAACTTCGCGTGAATATGGCCCAGGAACGTGACAGCAAAGGCGGCGGTGGCGGTCGCGGCGGTCGCGGTGGCGGCGGCGGCGGTGGTGGTCGAAGCGGCGGCGGCGGTGGTCGTAGCGGCGGCGGCGGTGGTTACGGCGGCGGCGGCGGCGGCGGATACGGCGGCGGTGGCGGTCGTAGCGGCGGCGGCGGTGGTGGCGGCGGTCGCTGGTAAGTCAATTCTTTCTCTGCATGGTCGCCAGGTTAGCCGCAATGCTGACCTGGCGACACTGAGCAAGACCGCGGCAGAGGCGGTCACTCAGGCGATCTCCCAGGATGTCAAAACCAACGGGACATGCCATCTGGCGCTCACCGGGGGAAAAACACCCGCATTGTTATACCAGGAATTAGTCGCGGCATCGATTCCGTGGCCACAGCTCGAATGTTATTTCGGTGATGAACGTGTCGTCGCGCAGGATCATCCTGATAGCAATTATCGGCTTGCCTATCACAGCTTGTTGAGTAAAGTACCGATACCTTCCAATCGTGTTCACCCGATGGTGATCGATCCCTCGCAGCCGCAACAGGATGCACAGCGCTACGCAACATTACTCAATAACACACTTCCCAAACACAATGGCATTCCCTGTTTTGATTTAATTCTATTGGGCATGGGTGCCGATGGTCATACCGCCTCATTATTTCCCGGCTCCAGTTTATTGCAGGAACAGCAACAATCTGTGATTGCCGGTTATGTCGAAAAACTCGCGGCCTGGCGTATCAGTTTGACACTACCTGTATTGAATGCGGCACGGCGGGTGTTTATTCTGGTCAGCGGCGCCGATAAAGCCGCTGTATTGAAATCCGTGTTTACCGAACCGGCTGCGCGATTGCCGATTCAGCAGTTACACCAACGCGATGAGGTGGTCTGGTTTGTCGACGCAGCCGCCGCAGCGAAGTTATAGTTATTCTTCATCCATCGAATTCCGCCACGCCTGATTCTCCCGATCGAATAATTTGCTGTCGTCGGGTCCCCAGCTGCCGGCCGGATACGTCGCGATGTATTCGCGTTCGGATTCCCAGGTTTTCAGGATCGGATCGACCACTTCCCAGGCCCAGTGAATTTCATCGTAGCGTAAAAATAAAGACGCATCATTTTCGATCACGTCGAGTAACAACGCCTCATACGCATCCAGTTGCAATGCCGAACTGGAACAGTAGCTGGCGTCGAGCTGGGTAGTTTGCGCGATGAACTCCAGACCGGCTTGTTTGGTTTGTAATTCAATACGCACGCATTCCTGCGGTTGAATGCCCATCACGATCCAGTTGGGTTTGAGTTCATCGATCGGTGTCTTGCGAAATAACTGCTGGGGCGCGTGTTTAAAACGAATGCTGATCACCGAACTGTTCTTGGCCAGGCGCTTGCCGGTGCGTAAATAGAACGGCACGTTACGCCAGCGCCAGTTGTCGATAAATAAACGCATCGACGCATAGGTCTCGGTGACGCTGTGCTGCGCCACGCCGTCTTCCTGAAGATAGCCGGGAATATTCTGACCCTTGTTGCGGCCGCTGCTGTATTGCGCACGAAATGCATTGGCAGCGACAGCACGCTTGTGGATCGGCCGGATCGATTTGAGTACCTTGACCTTTTCATCACGCAACGATTCGGCATCAAAGCTGGCGGGCGGCTCCATCGCCACCAGCGTCATCATCTGTAACAGATGACTTTGCAACATGTCACGCAAGGCGCCGGTATCGTCGTAATACGCGGCACGCCCGGCGATGCCCTGGGTTTCGGCGTGGGTAATCTGGATGTGATCGATGTAATTCCGGTTCCACAAGGGTTCGAGCATGATATTGGCAAAACGAAACACCAGCACATTCTGCACCATGGATTTACCAAGGTAATGATCGATGCGGAAGATCTGCTCTTCGCGAAAATCCTTGTGCAAACTGGTATCGAGCTGCCGCGCGGTTTCGACGTCATACCCGAACGGTTTTTCGATCACAATGCGGCGAAAGCCGTGATCCTCACGATTGAGACCCGCTTCGGCTAAAGCGCGCGCCACACTGGCGTATTGCGCCGGGGGAATCGCCATGTAGAAAATGATGTTGCGCGGGATCTCGGGATTCTTATCCAGATAGGCATTGAATTCAGTGAAGAACGCCGGGTCCATGATATCGCCGGTGAGTAAATGCACGCGCTGTAATAAACGTTCCAGTACCGTGGGCTTCAAGCCACCGCGGGCCTTACCTTTGAGTAAATCTTCGGTGTCGGCATGAAAGCTGGCTTTATTCCATGCCTGTCGACTGATGCCGATGATCGCCATATGACTTGGCAGGCGATCGGCCTCTTCAAGATGATAAATTGCCGGTAATAATTTGTTGCGCGACAGATTACCGGTGGCGCCGAAGACAACAAACGTGCAGGGTTCGACCATGATTATTTATCCTTGATGGCGTGACCGCCAAAACCTTTGCGCATCATCGCCAGTAATTTATGCGCATAATTATCCTGTGCCTGCGACGCAAAGCGCATTTGCAAGGCGAGGCTGATTACCGGTGCGGCGACACCTTGATCGATGCTCTCCACCACAGTCCAGCGACCTTCACCCGAATCCGGTACCACCGGCGCAAGATCCTTGAGTTCCTGATCGTGCGCGAGAAATTCGGCAGACAGATCCAATAACCAGCTGCGCACCACCGAGCCGTGGCGCCATAATTCAGTGATCTGCGCGAGATCCAGATCAAATTCGCTTTTGCCACGCAATAACGCCAGGCCTTCGGCGTAGGCTTGCATCATGCCGTACTCGATCCCGTTGTGGATCATTTTCGTGAAGTGACCGGCGCCGATCGGACCAACATGCGCCCAACCGCGATCGGCAGCAGGGGCTAACGATTGCAGCAATGGCGTGATGTGTTGCACATCCGTTTTGCTACCACCGACCATTAAACAATAGCCATTTTGTAAGCCCCAAATGCCACCGGAGGTACCGGAATCAATAAAGCCGATCTGCTGTTCCGCCAGATACTGACCGCGACGTTGACTGTCATGATAGTTGGCATTGCCGCCATCGATGACGATGTCACCTTTGCTTAACAAGGGCCGAAGTTGGTGCAAGATAGTTTCGGTCGCATCTCCAGCAGGCAACATTAACCAGATCACCCGCGGAGTTTTGAGTTGTTTTATCACATCGTTGAGCGTCGCAGCGGGAAGCAGCCCTTCGTTTTTGGCGAGCTCCTGCACTATTTCCGGACTGCGGTTATAACCGATGACCTGATGTTGGGCACGACACAAACGTCGCGCCATATTTGCACCCATTTTACCCAAACCGAGAATCGCAACTTGCATGTGAGAGATCCTTTACTGGCAGAAAGTGTCGTTCGTTAATACAGTGTAACACCGGATTATCGAAGTGGAAGGCGTAACAACATGAAATTCAGATCAACGTAATATTCACGCTGCAAAGAATCAGGTTATTAACAAGCAAGAAAAAGTTAAGCAAGAATGCCATTGCGGGCGAATAATGCCAACAAGCGTTCGACATTACGCTCCACGCCATGCAAGGTGGCAACAGTATCGTGATTATTACCGCTGGTTAAACTGCCATCGACAAATTCCTGATACAGTGTTTTGGTGAGCGCATCTTTGGATCTGCTGCCATCGAGCAGTTGAATCAGCCGGGTGGAAAACGGATCCAGTGACAGGGTCTCAGACCAGATCGTACTGATAAAGCCATCCGGACGTTGCGCCTGCAGACGGGCGAAGTCAGT
Organism: Gammaproteobacteria bacterium; assembly: GCA_024641475.1. GTDB lineage: Bacteria > Pseudomonadota > Gammaproteobacteria > UBA6429 > Thiohalophilaceae > JACQBC01. Next base: position 2,307 of record JAHECZ010000092.1, on the reverse strand, counting down.
GACACGCGCCGGAATTGCAGCGGCTGCAAAGTGATGCGGTTGGGTCGATAAACCCAACAAATTATTCGCAAATAAATTAAACAATTCCCCACGCACGGCTTGTGGCTGTGCAGCAAATTTATCGGCTTTGAGTTCCCAAAGATGTTTTTGCGCGTGGCTGATCAATTCCGGTAACGGCACGGCATTGGGAAACACGCGTTGCAGTTCCAGCAGGATCGCTTTGGTGAGCGGGTGCGAAATTGACACAGGTTTGCCGGTGACGGTATGAAAGTTTTCGCTGCGATTGGTTTTAACATTGATTGCCTGAGTGGTGGTCAAATTCGAATACAAGGCAAACCCTTCCAGCAGACCCAGGTCGATATCATAATTCGGCTGCAATGCAGCGTGGCACAAGATCGTTTGGCGGAAGGTGCGCATTCGCAGAAAGTCAGCATATTGTTCCGTCGTCGGCACGTCGGCGAATTGTTCCAGCATCGCTTCGGCATCCTTGCCAAAGCTGGAAGGAAACATGCTGTATAACTCAGTATCACAGACATAATTTAATCGGTGTTGCTTCGCGCGTTCAAGAAATTCGCTGAATAAAATCGGTTCATTCACGCTTTCGAGATATTCATGATACACATAGGCACGTCGCGCCTTGCGGATATGGGCAATCTCTTCGCGCAGATAATCGGCCATGGTGCTGCGCGTAGTGCCCAGACCTTGTTCGAGCAGATCGCAAAACGCCAGGGCACGATCCAGTTTGCGTTGTGGCGAAGTTTCATCGCGCAAGTGATAGGCAAACATGTCGCGCAGTGCACCACGTAACCGCCAGCCGGGATTGACGTTATAACTGATGTAGGCCAGCCCCTGTGGCGATAAACATTGCTGGCACAATTGCAGTATTTTTTGCTGCACCGCTGGCGGCACCCACGAGTACACACCGTGCGCAATAATATAATCGAATTGCCCGAGCTCGCTGCCCACTTGCAGAATATCGGCTTGTTGAATCCGCACGTTATTCAGACCCAACGCCTGAATCAATGCATTGCCGTTATTGGTTTGCACTGCCGAGAGTTCCAGTCCCAGCAATTGCGCCTGCGGCCATAAACGCGCCAACGGAATCAGCGTACCGCCTTCGGCACAGCCCAACTCCAGAATACGTGCGGAAGCGGGTGCGGGTGGAGTTAAACCAAGCAGTTTGCCGAGCGCGGCGAGTTTATACGGATGCGCATCGGCAATCGGTGTGCTTTCGTAGGGAATGGCGTCGTAGTCTTGCATGCTCAGATCACCGCGCGCGCGACATCAATCGCAAACAACAGCCACATCGCCCATAAAAACAAACTGCTGATGAGGTAGGCGATAAAGCGATGCATGACCTTGTTATAGCTGATGGCGATCAGGCTGTGCGCATAGCGTCCGATCACAAACGCACTGGCGAGGATCAATTGCAGCATATCGACGGTGCGGGTCAGGTATAAAATGATCGCGATGGCATAGAACAGCACCGGCAATTCAAACAAATTACTGAAGTTATCCGCCGGTTTTGTCTCGCTCAGCACCGCATTGGCGTGGGCCGCGCTATCGAGTTGCTCCGGCCGGATTTGCTTGCGCCGCATTTCCCCAATGCGCACCTGGTACATGCGGAGCCAGACGATAAAAGTCAGTAACACGAGGGCGACGACGGGGACAAAAATGACTGCAGGATTCATCACGCTTCCTTGGCTGGGGGCTTGTTGTTCGCTTTATAGCTACCTATATTAGGCTAATTCTGATCAGTGTGACGAGGGTTCCATGCCATCTTATGATTATCGTTGTCCCGCCAACGGGCAAGTCGTTGAAGTGAAACATTCCATGCAGCAAAAACTCACCACCTGGGGCGAGGTCTGCGGCCTGAGCGGTCAGGCGTTGGGTGATACCCCGGCCGGTACACCGGTGGAACGGTTGATCTCCGGTGGCAGTTTGGTGAGCAAAAGCAGTTTGGGGAGTGAGCCGCCGTGTTCGAGCGGGCCCTGTTGTGGCGGCGGCGGTTGCGGCTTCTAGCTTGTTTAAAAGCTACTGCGCTTACCGATACGGCGTTAAAAATGAACTCGAAATGCTCATTGACTGGCGTGTCAACTGCGCTTTCGCGTTCATTTTTGCCTTGTCTCGGCGGCGCTCGTGACGCTTTTAAACAAGCTAATATAAATTAATTCTTGGAATTTTTTTTCGCGCGCGGATGCGCGGCGTCGTAGACCTTGGCGAGATGTTGAAAATTCAGATGGGTATAAATCTGCGTGGTGGCGATGTCGCTGTGGCCGAGCAGTTCCTGCACGGCGCGCAAGTCGC
>JAHECZ010000091.1 GCA_024641475.1 Gammaproteobacteria bacterium | reverse complement strand
TTAACAAATTACGTTGCCGGTACACCGGCACGTGCCGCGGACGTGAATGCCAATTTCACCGCCGTAAAAACCGCGGTAGATAACAATCACGCGCGTGTCATTGCGCTGGAAGCAGCCAATGCCTTACTGAAAACCGACAACACCACCTTGAATGCTCGGCTCGCTGCACTCGAAGCCAAGCTCGCGTCGGTGAGTGTTGTCAGTCTCAACAATCAACCGACGGTGCGTTTTGAAGGCGTGAATGTGCAGATCGTCAACGGCCTCACCACCACTAATTCTGTTAACGGCACCGGCAATTTAATTGTCGGCTACAATGAGATTCGCACAAGCGGTACGAGTACGTGTTCAATTGGTACCACTACAGTTAATTTTGCGGCAGGAACGATATCGATACCGAACGTTGACGTTACTTCATGTAATGCAGCAGGCGGCACCTTTGCACTAAACCATAAGACGGGTTCGCATAACCTTGTCGTGGGTTCTCAACACAATTATTCGCGTGCCGGTGGTGTTGTCTTTGGTATGGCAAACAACGTGAATGGCAATTTCGCCAGTGTGAATGGTGGTGCCAACAATAGTGCGGCTGGCGAACAGGCCAGTGTGAGTGGTGGCACTTCAAATATAGCAAGCGGCAATTTTGCCAGTGTGAGTGGCGGGACAAGCAACAAGGCGAGTGGCACTCTATCCAGTGTGAGTGGTGGCACTGGCAACACGGCGAGTGGCGGTGACTCCAGCGTCAGCGGTGGAAGTACTAATACGGCGAGTGGCTTTGACTCCAGCGTTAGTGGTGGAAGAACTAATACGGCGAGCGGTGGAAACTCTAGTGTCAGCGGTGGCGTGAATAATGACGCAAACTATTTTGATTCCAGCGTCAGCGGTGGTAACAATAATACTGCAGGTGGTTCTGCAGCCAGCGTCAGCGGTGGAGCTAATCGCAGCGCCGCTGGTGTCAATAGCTGGGCAGCAGGATCATTATTGCAGACAAATTGATGGCGGGTAGTACGTGAATGTCACAGTGGTGACATCCCGTATTCATGGGATAGGCAGCAATAAATATTAAATTTAATGTGCATCCAGCATCGCGAGGCAACGTATATCGCTGTGAACCCATCGCTTATATAGCGAGGCGAGAGATTTTTAACTTTCTGTTTTTCACTTATGAGGAATGAATATGAACAATGCAACAATGAAGTTAATTGGTTTATCAGCACTGCTGCTGGCCACATTTTCGGCGGGTAGTGCATTGGCCGGTGATGCGGTACTCGCCGGCAAATCCGGCATGACGCTGTACACCTTTGACAAGGACGATGCCAAGAGTGGCAAAAGCAGTTGCCTGGATGATTGCGCCGGTAGCTGGCCTCCTACTCCGATAGAGGAAGCACCATCCACTGGCAAGGAGTTTGGTCAGATCGAACGCCCGGATGGATTCAAGCAATTGACGATCGATGGCAAGCCGCTGTATTTCTTTGCCGGTGATCAAAAACCCGGACAAACCACCGGCGACAACGTCGGCAAGGTGTGGCATGTCGTGCAAACCGCTCCCAAGGCGACGCATTCAGGTAAATGCGGTTCCAGCTACTAACTTACCCCTCACCCCCGCCCTCTCCCCATGGGAGAGAGGGTAACGGGGCTTCATTATATATATTAGAGTCGCTTCACTGGCCTAATGCGAAATCGGTACGGCATATTCCCCGGCCCGTTCCAACACAAAACGACGAAACGCCTCAGCGACCGGCGATAACCGTTTGCCACGCCGATGCACCACATACCAGTGACGTAAAATCGGAAACTCTTTTACTTTCAACACAACCAGGTGTTTGGTTTCCAATTCCAGTGGTAACGTATGTATCGACACGATGCCCAATCCCAATCCCGCTTCGACCGCTTGCTTGATCGCTTCGTTACTGGTCATCTCCATGCCGGTATGCAGTTGAATTCCCTGCTCGGCAAAAAACCGTTCCATCGCGATGCGTGTACCTGAGCCAGGTTCGCGCAACACGAAAGTTTCGTCTTTGAGTTCTTTGATGGAAAGATTATTGCGTTTGGTCAATGGATGGTCCGGCGCGGCGATCACCACCAGTGGATTTTCCATGAACGCGTCGGTAACCAGATCCATTTCTTCGGGCGGTCGTCCCATGATCACCAAATCTTTTTCATTGTTTTCCAATTGCTGCACCAGCGTGGCGCGGTTGGTGACATCCAAACTGAAACTCACGCCTTCGTTCTCTTTGGCAAACGCCGCGAGTAAACGTGTCGCCAGATAGTTCGCGGTACTCGCGACCGAGATCGCCAGATGACCGCGCTTTAAGCCTTTGAGGTCTTCGATGACACTTTCAAATTCGCGCAGTTGTTGATCGATGCTACGACAATAATGAAATACTTCTTCCCCGGCACGGGTCAGGAAAATCTTTTTACCCAGCTGTTCGAATAAAGGCAGACCCACCATTTCTTCGAGTTGCTTGACCTGCATGGAAACCGCCGGTTGGGTCAGGTACAACTCCTGTGCGGCCTGGGTAAAGCTGAGATTCCGGGCCACCGATTCAAAGACCTTGAGCTGGCGAAAGGTGATGTTCATGCACTTGATTATAAGCGATGCATGATACATCGGGCGTTTTCTGCTCTAATATATACTCTTATATATATAAGGCCTGCCGGACAGTTACGTGCTCCCGATTGATTCCCTGTTACCGCTATTACAAACGACGCTGGCAACAGCACGCAATATCGTGCTGCAGGCCCCGCCGGGGGCAGGCAAAACCACGCGTGTGCCCTTGGCACTGCTCAATGCCGCGTGGCTCGGCACGAAAAAAATCCTGCTGCTCGAACCCCGTCGGCTGGCCGCGCGCAGTGCCGCACGTTTCATGGCGCAGTCGTTAAACGAAGCTGTTGGCGAGACCGTCGGTTATCGGGTCCGCATGGACAGCAAGATTGGGCCGCGCACGCGCATCGAAGTTGTCACCGAAGGTGTGCTGACGCGATTATTGCAAGCCGATCCGGAATTGTCCGACATTGGCATTGTGATCTTCGATGAATTTCATGAGCGCAGTCTGCAAGCCGATCTGGGGTTGGCCTTGTGTCTCGATAGTCAGCGCGGCTTGCGTGAGGATCTGCGTTTACTGGTGATGTCGGCCACCCTCGATGGCACCGCTGTCGCAAAATTACTTGGCGATGCGCCGTTGCTCACCAGCGAAGGTCGCAGTTATCCGGTAGAGAAACGTTATCGGCCCACCCGGAGTCATTCAAGCCGCGAGTATCTGGCGTTTTATCAGGACGTCGCACGACAAGTTGCCAGCGCGATGCGCGAAGAATCGGGTAACGCGTTGGTATTCCTGCCCGGCAGTAGCGAGATTCGCCGCGTCGAAACCAATCTCAAGGGATTAATCGATGATCCCTCGATACTGGTGGCACCGTTATACGGTCAACTCGATGCCAAGATACAGGATGCCGCGATTGGTCCCACCCCGCCAGGAAAACGCAAAATCGTATTGGCGACGTCGATTGCCGAAACCAGTTTGACGATCGAAGGCATTCGCGTGGTGATCGATGTGGGTTTGAGTCGTGTACCGCGTTTTGATCCGAATAGCGGTTTAACGCCGTTGGTGACACTTCAAGTTGCACAAGCCTCTGCCGAGCAACGTTGTGGCCGTGCCGGTCGCCTGGAACCGGGGGTGTGTTATCGACTCTGGCCTGAGCAAACCCATTTGCTGCCCTACAGCGCACCGGAAATTCTCGAAGCCGATCTGGCACCATTATTATTAGAGTTGGCGTTGTGGGGTATCACAGAGGTAACCCAACTGGCGTTTTTGGATCCTCCTCCTCCAGCGCATTTAGCCCAAGCCAAAGAATTGTTGCAGGAATTAACCGCTCTCGACAGCGATGGTCGTATTACCCCGCATGGCCGCGCGATCGCGGAACTGGCGATGCATCCGCGTCTGGCGCACATGATCCTGCGCGGAAAGGAATTGCAATTAGGTACGCTTGCTTGTGAACTCGCAGCATTGTTAGGAGAGCGTGACTTGTTGCGTGGCGATGCGGCACGCAGTATCGATATACATACCCGTCTGGATGTACTACGTCATCTGCACCGCAGCACCGATTTTGATCGCGCCACGCTGCAACGCATCCGTGACAATGTCGAACAATGGCGCCGACAGATTCGTGTGCCAAATGCACCGGCCGATAATGCCGATCTTGCCTCCGCAGGTTTATTGTTATCGTTTGCCTATCCGGATCGTATCGCGCAACGCCGTAGCGGTACGGAACAACGTTTTCTATTGAGTAATGGCCGCGGCGCGTACATCGCCAAGATGGAATCGCTGGGTAACTACGAGTATCTGGTCGCCGCCAATCTCGATGGCGCGACTGACGCGCGGATTTATCTGGCTGCATCAGTTGCCTACGACGAATTAGTGAACTATCACGCCGAGCAAATTACGGATAGCCGGTTAATCAGCTGGGATACGACCCAACAAGCGGTGATGAGCACGCAACAGCAATGTTTGGGTAAACTGATCCTGCGTGAGAAACCGTTAACCAAACCAGATCCCACGGACATCGCCAATGCGATGCTCACCGGGATTCGCCAAACCGGTATCAACTGTTTGCCGTGGGAGAATGAAACGCGGCAGCTACAACAACGCTTACAGTTGTTGCATCAATTGCAACCCACACAATGGCCGGATTACGGCGACGACGCGCTGCTGGTGCGCGCTGAGCAATGGTTGTTACCTTACCTCGCTGGTATGACGCGTTTGACGCATTTAAAAAAACTGGATCTCACTACGGCCTTGCTGTCGCCGTTGTCGTGGGAGCAACAACGACAACTTAAAGAATTGGCACCCACGCATATCACGGTACCCAGCGGTTCGCATGTGCGTATCGACTATTCGCAAACACCGCCGGTGCTGGCAGTGCGACTGCAGGAATTATTTGGTTTGCTGCAAACGCCCCGTATTGCCAATGGCCAACTGCCATTGATGTTGCATTTGCTGTCGCCATCGCGTCAGCCGGTGCAGATCACCCAGGACCTCGCCGGCTTCTGGCAACGTTCGTATCACGATGTCAAAAAAGAACTCAAAGGCCGCTACCCCAAACATTTTTGGCCCGACGATCCCAGCCAGGCCCAACCCACCGCCCGCGCCAAGCCCCGTGGCACATAGATAAGGTTATACTTATGCTATGCATCATTATTATTTAATATACATTATAGTTGAGCGATCTATACTTTCGCCCACACAAGGACAGTCCGTGGCGGTGGAATCCACCAAAAGCATGCTAACTGACTGAAATTTAATAATTATTTACCCACTCACTGGAGGCCTGACATGGCAGCAAAATCATATAAAGCGGGCGTGAAGGAATACCGCGAAACGTACTGGATGCCGAATTACACCCCTTCGGCAACCGATCTCCTGGCTTGCTTTAAGATTACCCCGCAAGCCGGCGTACCCCGTGAAGAAGCCGCTGCCGCTGTAGCCGCTGAATCATCGACTGGTACCTGGACCACGGTCTGGACCGATTTGTTGACCGACATGGATTATTACAAAGGTCGCGCCTACGCCATTGAAGACGTACCTGGCGACGACGAAGCGTTTTATGCCTTTATTGCTTACCCGATCGACCTGTTCGAAGAAGGTTCGGTGGTTAACGTGTTCACCTCGCTGGTCGGTAACGTATTCGGCTTCAAGGCCGTGCGTGCGCTGCGTTTGGAAGACGTGCATTTCCCCATCGCCTATGTCAAAACCTGCGGCGGCCCCCCGATGGGTATTCAGGTCGAACGCGACATCATGAACAAGTATGGCCGTCCGTTGCTGGGTTGCACCATCAAACCCAAACTCGGTTTATCTGCGAAGAACTATGGTCGCGCGGTATATGAATGCTTACGCGGTGGTCTGGACTTCACCAAGGACGACGAAAACGTTAACTCCCAGCCGTTCATGCGTTGGCGCCAACGTTTCGACTTCGTTCAGGAAGCCACACTCAAAGCAGAAAAGGAAACCGGCGAACGTAAAGGCCATTACCTGAACGTTACCGCACCAACTCCGGAAGAAATGTACAAACGTGCTGAATACGCCAAAGAAATCGGCGCACCGATCATCATGCACGATTACATCACTGGCGGCTTCTGCGCCAACACAGGTCTGGCTAACTGGTGCCGTGATAACGGCATGCTGCTGCACATCCATCGCGCCATGCATGCGGTACTCGACCGTAATCCCCGTCACGGTATCCACTTCCGCGTGCTGACCAAGATCCTGCGTCTGTCCGGCGGTGACCATCTGCATACCGGTACCGTTGTTGGTAAATTGGAAGGCGATCGCGCTTCGACACTGGGCTGGATCGATCTGTTACGTGAAAAATACATCAAAGAAGATCGCTCACGCGGTATCTTCTTCGATCAAGATTGGGGTTCGATGCCGGGTGCCTTAGCCGTTGCTTCCGGTGGTATCCACGTTTGGCACATGCCAGCGCTGGTCACCATCTTCGGTGACGACTCCGTACTGCAATTCGGTGGTGGTACCTTAGGTCACCCCTGGGGCAACGCGGCAGGTGCAGCGGCTAACCGCGTCGCACTCGAAGCCTGCGTTGAAGCACGTAACCAGGGTATCCCCATTGAAAAACAAGGTAAGGAAGTTCTCACGGCTGCGGCCAAGAACTCCCCTGAACTGAAAATCGCCATGGAAACATGGAAAGAAATCAAGTTCGAATTCGACACCGTCGACAAACTGGACGTGGCTCACAAGTAGTAGTTGTGTAGGTTGGGGTAAGCGAGTTTCGCGAACCCCAACAATCCAGATGTTGGGTTACGGCTACGCCTAACCCAACCTACAAATCGAATTTGAAAACTTTTAACTGAGGATTTAACAATGAGCGATATGCAAGATTACAAATCCAGCTTGTCGGACACCAGCAGCCGCAAGTTTGAAACCTTTTCATACCTGACCGCGATGGACAAAGATCGCATTGAAAAACAGGTAAAGTACATTGTCAGCAAAGGTTGGAACCCCGCGGTAGAACATACCGAGCCGGCCAATTCGTTTGACTCTTACTGGTACATGTGGAAGCTGCCATTGTTTGGCGAAACCGACGTGGCCAGAATTCTGGCGGAATGCGATGCCTGTCATAAGGCTCACCCAAACAATCACGTGCGTTTGGTTGGCTATGACAATCTTAAACAGTCACAAGGCGCGGCCATGGTAATTTACCGCGGCAAGTCTGTTTAATTCCAGACCAGGGTAATCTCCTGCACAACCCCTGGTCGGCGAACGCTGATCAGGGGTTTTTTATTGAATAAAGTCAATGTAGGGTGGGTTAGGCGTATAGCGCTGTAACCCGCCAGGCGTTG
>JAHECZ010000128.1 GCA_024641475.1 Gammaproteobacteria bacterium | reverse complement strand
TGGAACAAAACCAGTTTCAATTATTCCAGCACCGCTTCCGTACCCTGCAAGCTGATTTGCCCGTGGGCGAATGCCGCGAGATTCTGATACGCATGCTCGACAAGGATGGCAGTATCATCCCGCCCATGGCGTTTATCCCCGCCGCTGAACGGCATGGTCTGATGACGCAAGTGGATCGTTGGGTCATTCAAAATACATTCATGTCGCTACCCAAATGCGATTTGCGCAACGTCTCGATGATCAGTATCAATTTGTCGGGCCAGTCGCTGGGCGATGCGGAATTTCTGGAATTTATCAAAACACAACTGGTCTTGCACAAAGTGGACGCCGGGTTGATTTGTTTTGAGATCACCGAAACCGCTGCCATTGCCAATCTCACCAGTGCGTTACACTTTATTGCATCATTGAAAAAACTCGGCTGTCGATTCGCGCTGGATGATTTTGGTGTCGGCCTGAGTTCACTGGCGTATCTGCGTAATTTACCGGTGGACTATTTAAAAGTGTATGGCGGTATCGTCAAGGATATCGTGCACGATCCGGTGAGTCGTACCATGCTGATGGCGATCCGCGAGATCAGCAAGGTCATGGGGATCAAAACCGTGGCGGAATACGCCGAGACTCCGGCAATCCTGACACTACTAGGTGAAATGGGCATCGACTACGCGCAAGGCGATGCCGTTGGCCTGCCGGAGCCGTTGTTAGGCGATCACACGATTATTCCAACCCATCCTGTTGCAAATAGAAAATAACTCCATCATCCTTAATGGAAGGATTCCCCTGCCGAGTAACTTGAGCAAGTCACATGGCGTGCTGTTATGGCATGAATTCAATTGGATAGCGATAAACACCGTCGTGGCTGGCGGAATTGAATTGCAATGTTTTGAGATAAGCCGATAAGTCAGCCAGGAAATCGCCATCCTTGATGTTGGTAGAGTCAACCCGCAGATACGTGACAGTTCCGTTTTTGTTGATGCTAAATGCAAATGTGACTTTGCCAGCGAGTCGGGCTTTTTTCAGCATGGATTTTTCATATATTCTGTAGATATGCACGTGGTGACAGCTGATCACCTGCTCGATTTCTTCATTACGCCGCGGTGTTTCTGCCTTTTTGGCAGCAGTAGCCTGTCGATTCATATTTAATAATGACGCCGCAAAATTGCGGCATTCGTGAGATTTGCCGGACGGGTAGGGCGTGGAGTGATTGCCTGATGTAGAACAGGCAGTAATGCTGACAAGAAAGAGGCAATACAGGTATTTCATGCTTGAAAACGCTGTCACTTGACGGACGATCTACATCATACACCAAGATGCTGTAATGTTCTGGGGTATTTCATCTCGCCTGGTTTGATGCAGTGTGAGTTGAGTTCACCACTGTGAGTATTAATTATATTATTGGCGTAGCGCTGTATGGCAAGATATCAGTAAACACAAAACCCTCGCGCTCTACCGTCTCGCCACGTTGAATCGCTATCGGAGTGCGAAACATCGGCCCGGCAAATGCAAAGCTGTGAAACTCACCGTATTCACCGCAAGGGTCAACGCCTTGCGGCAACTCAGCCAGAAAGTCGCTATTGAATTCCCGGCCGCAAAATTCTTTATCCAATGTCTTTGGGTTAACACAGCTGAGCATGGCCTTTAAACCATTCTCAACCATGGTGCGGGATAACTCGTGGGTCGGAATGCCCCACAGTGGAAAGATCGGCGTGATGCCGGTGGGTTTGAGACGATCTTCACGATAGCGGCGCACATCTTCCAGAAACAGATCGCCAAACGCAAAACAGTCGATCTGCGCGGCTTTGGCATCAGCAACAAAGGCGGTCATAACGGCATCATAATCAGCATTGCTGCACGGATAGGGGATGTAGATGATGTGCAGCGGCAAGCCGGCGCTATCTGCCTGTTGTTGCAACAGCTCGACGCGCACCGCATGCATTGCGACGCGATCGAATTCTTTGTTGACCGTGCAGAATAATCCCACGACCTCAATGGAGGGATCCTGTCGCAACACATGCAACGCCCAGGCGCTGTCTTTACCGC
>JAHECZ010000127.1 GCA_024641475.1 Gammaproteobacteria bacterium | reverse complement strand
GCGACGCTGGGGCGGCTGATCTGGGTGGGCAGCTTACTCTCCAAGGCCATGTATTGATAGGTAGTGGTACGCTCTTCGGCGGTACCGGCCGCTTCGGTGATGCCGGTGCGGTGGTAGGCGTCATAAATATACGCGGTCTTCCGGCCAAGCTCATCGGTTTTGCTGATCAGGCGTTTGCGGTCGTCATTCTTTATCTATACGAATAACAATCGGTTATAAGATTTTTGAGAGCAACACCTGGATAACCCACCAGAAAGAGGGTATATTTTCAACAATATCAATCCATTGGTCAGCACACCATGAAAGCAATCGTAAAGAAGGATGGGGTTTTGGTCCCAAAGGAAATGTTACAGGGTATCAAGGAAGTTGAGATCGTAAAGGAAGGTGGCCGTATTATCCTCCTGCCGTTACCCAATGCCAATGACCCCCTATTTAAGCTTGGTACCGAACCCGTCAAAACGGATACGACTGACGGCGCAACACAGCACGATCTCTATCTCTACAAGAACAACAACGAGTGACAACGCTATTTCTTGATACCAGTTTCTTAATCGCACTGGAATCCAAAGATGACCAGTATCATGCAACGGCCATGAAGTATTGGCAGGAATTTGGCGCTAATCCCGCTGCCATCGTTACAACTACCTATATTCTCGACGAAACAGTCACCTACTTTAATTCCCGGGGGCACCATAAAAAAGCCGTCGAGATCGGTAGCTTCTTAATGAAGAGCGCTGCTGTGCACATCGTCCACGTTGACGAAGCCCTATTTGAAAAGGGCTGGCAATATTTCAAGCGGCACAACGACAAACGGTACTCGTTAACGGATTCCATTTCTTTTGTCGTGATGCGCCAGCTTAAAATTAAGTCAGCACTTTCATTTGACAAGCATTTCACTCAAGCTGGCTTTATTCGCTTACCTTAAAATGCTTCGTTAGACCAAGTGTTATACATTAAACTAACCATTTTTCAATTATCGAAATTCGGCCCCCTCCCCGACTGGGCTCAAGCCAAGATTGCCGGGGCCAACAAAGATACCCTGGAATCCTGGGGGTTAAAGCTGTTGAACGCCAATAGCCTCGAAGAGGTGTTTGGCTAAGCGCCCAATCGCTGGGATGGCGCTATATATTATAGAATCAGTATCCCGAAAGGCCGCAAACGTGGCCTTTTTCTAAAGACGAGCCGCATGCCGGCCCTGATGAGTTTTGGCCGTGCTTGTACACCGCCGCTATGTAAGGTAATACAGCGGAACAGGATAAGCCGGTGCGATCTGCCAAAACAATTCTTTATGCAGTCTTTGAACTCTTACGATGGTGTCTCAGCTTGCTTCAGTTACATTCTGCACTAGCCGCGGAAAACCTGTTTCTCAGAAAACAACTGGCGCTGTATCAAGACCGTAAGGTAAAACCCCGGCAGGCGGATCGATGGACTAAAATATCAATGGTGTTACTGGCCAAGCTGTTTAACTGGAAAGATGCCCTGGTCATCGTCACACCGGAGACCTTCATCCGCTGGCACCGGCAGGGCTTCAGGTACTACTGGCGCTGGAAGTGCCGGGGACGGCCGGCCATACCTCGGGCTGTCATAAATTTGATTCAATCTATAACGAAAGATAATCCCAACTGGTCACCGGAGCGTATTGCCAATGAGCTTTCTTTAAAACTCAGTATTGAACTGTCACCGGAGACGGTGCGAAAATACATGCCGAAGTCGCCCGATGGAAAATCGAAAAAAGTGTTTCGAGCCAACGCTGGCATACCTTTCTGAAAAATCATCTGCATCAGACACTGGCGTGTGACTTCTTTGTAACAGTCTCAGTTAATTTTCAAGATCCTGTATGTGTTCGTGATCATGGAATTGGATACCCGGAAAATTCTGCATACTCATGCCACCAAACATCCCACGGCTGAATGGACACGGCAACAGTTGCGGCAGGCCATTCCCCGTGATCATGATTATCGGTTTATTATTCATGACCGGGATACGATTTTTTCTCAACAGGTTGACCGTACCCTGAACAATATGGGTTTGCACGTATTGAAAACACCGGTACG
>JAHECZ010000126.1 GCA_024641475.1 Gammaproteobacteria bacterium | reverse complement strand
ATGCGTGTGGCCAGTGACGACACGAATTCACGGTCATGACTGACGAAGATCAGCGTGCCGGGGAAATTCTCCAGCGCCAGGTTTAATGCTTCGATCGATTCCATATCCAGATGGTTGGTCGGTTCGTCCATGATCAATATATTTGGTCGCAGTAACATCAGTCGGCCGAACAGCATGCGACCCTGTTCACCACCGGAGATGATGCGTACCGGTTTGTCGATGTCATCCTGACTGAACAACATCTGCCCGAGGGTGCCGCGAATATATTGCTCATCGTCACCTTTTTGTTTGAAGCGACTCATCCATTCAAATAGCGTCATGTCGCTGGCGAAATCGGCGGCGTGATCCTGCGCAAAATATCCCACGGTGGCATTTTCGGAGAGTTTGACTTCGCCGCTGTCGGGTGCCAGGTCACCGACGAGACAACGCAGCAGCGTGGATTTACCGATACCATTGGGGCCGATGATCGCCACGCGTTCTTCCACCTCGACTAGTAAATCCAGATCCTTGAATAATGGTTTGTCAGCATAGGCTTTACTCAAGCCTTCCACCTGCATCGCATTGCGATAGAGTTTCTTGTTCTGATTAAACCGAATAAACGGACTGACGCGACTGGACGGTTTGACTTCGGTAAGCGTGATCTTTTCAATCTGTCGTGCGCGCGAGGTGGCCTGGCGTGCCTTGGAAGCATTGGCCGAAAAGCGGCTGACGAAGGATTGCAATTCGGCAATCTGCGCTTTCTTTTTGGCGTTGTCGGCCTGCACGCGTTCACGTGCTTGCGTCGATGCTGTCATGTAATCATCGTAATTGCCGGGGAACATGCGCAGTTCGCCGTAATCCAGATCCGCCATGTGGGTGCAGACGGAATTTAAAAAATGCCGGTCATGCGAGATGATGATCATCGTACTGTTGCGAGTATTTAAAATATTTTCCAGCCAGCGGATCGTATTGATGTCCAGGTTATTGGTTGGTTCATCGAGCAACATAATATCGGGATCGGCAAACAGTGCCTGCGCCAGTAACACGCGCAACTTCCAACCCGGTGCCACCGCGCTCATCAGTCCGACATGTTGATGTTCGGGAATTTCCAGACCCAGCAATAATTCTCCGGCACGGGCTTCGGCGGTGTAACCGTCCAGCTCGGCGAATTCGTGTTCCAGATCGGCGACCTTCATGCCGTCCTCTTCGGTCATCTCGGCGAGGGAATAGATCCGATCGCGTTCCTGTTTGACTTCCCATAAGCGTGCATGGCCCATGATCACGGTATCGATCACGCTGAAATTTTCAAAGGCGAATTGATCCTGGCGTAACTTACCGATGCGCTTGTGCGGTTCAATCCACACATTGCCCGCGGTTGGCGTTAATTCACCGCCGAGGATTTTCATGAAGGTGGATTTGCCACAGCCGTTGGCACCGATCAGGCCATAGCGATTGTTATCACCAAACTTGACGGAAATGTTCTCAAACAGCGGCTTGGGGCCGAATTGCATGGTTATATTCGCGGTCGAAATCACAGGTAGGGTTCCAAAGTCAGTTATATATATGGTATCGGCCACCATCCCGCCGAATAAATCGGTAGGACTATCAGGCAGTTACTGCATCGAGAGGGTAAGGCAGAAACACGGGTGCCGATGGTTCATTTACGTGTGGCGCATTATCGCACAGATCAAGGGGTGGGGCGAGATGCCGGTTCAGCGATACAGAAGAATCCGCTTTCGAGTACTATTTGTCCTTGTTAAGGAACATATCAGCACAGGATTCACCATGAGCAGTCTCCCCAAATGTCCCCAATGCCAATCCGAATTCACCTACGAAGACGGCGCGATGTATGTGTGTCCGGAATGTGCGCACGAATGGTCGAAAGACGCCGTAGCGAATGAAGATGAGTCGTTGGTGGTGCGCGATGCCTATGGCAATGTGTTACAGGATGGCGATACCGTCACGCTGATCAAGGATCTCAAAGTAAAAGGCAGTTCATCGACTGTGAAGGTCGGCACCAAGGTCAAGAACATCCGGCTGGTCGAGGGTGATCATAATATCGATTGCAAAATCGATGGCATTGGCGCGATGGGCTTGAAGTCGGAGTTTGT
>JAHECZ010000125.1 GCA_024641475.1 Gammaproteobacteria bacterium | reverse complement strand
GAACAAGGCGGTTCCGATATCCACCTCGCCGTTGGTAGCCCGCCATTGATTCGTTTACATGGTGAATTGCAAAAAATCAAATATCGCGATCTTTCAGAAAAAGAACTTGAAGACCTGGTCAATGAAATCTTAACACCTGAACAGAAAAATATTTTTTCTTCCGGACAGGACCTGGATTTTTCATATGAACATAAAGAAGTAGGCCGGTTCAGGGTAAACCTGTTTCGAAAGTTTAATGGTATTGGTGCCAGCCTACGGGCCATTGCACCGAGCATACCCAGCCTGACCGACCTGGGGCTACCTCCCATTGTTGAAAAACTGATGCATGCCAATCAGGGATTAATCCTTGTCACAGGCGCAACGGGGACAGGAAAATCGACGACTCTGGCGTCAATGATTAACTGGCTGAATCACAATCGACGGTTTAATATTATTACACTTGAAGATCCTGTTGAATACATTCATAAAAGTAATCAATCCCTAATCATACAGCGTGCCGTCGGAACGCATGTCAATACCTTTGCGGCGGGGCTTCGTGCCGCACTACGCGAAGATCCTGATGTTATTCTGGTGGGTGAGCTTCGTGACCCGGAAACCATATCGATGGCGATGACCGCTGCTGAAACCGGGCATCTGGTACTTGGCACATTGCATACAACCTCCGCTGCAAAAACACTCGACAGGATCATTGATGCCATGCCGACCGAGCAAAAATCACTGGCGACAACCTTTCTTTCCCAGCATTTGAAGGGCGTAATTAGTCAGAAACTCATTCGTACCGCGGACGGTCGAAATCGTAAGGCCATTGTTGAGATCATGGTCAATACCCCGGCCATCGCACGACTTATCGTAACGGGTAAGGTATTCCAAATACCCTCCTCGCTACAAACCGGCAGGGAACTCGGTATGCAATTAATGGATCAGGCCTTGCTGGAAGCAGTGCAAAGGAAGGAACTCGACCCGGACGATGCGTACATTCACGCAGTGGATAAAAAACAGTTCCAGCGCTTTGTGACTAACCCTGATTTATTGCCGCAAATAAATATGGCGGTAACATAATGAGTAGAATTGATACATTTCTTGAACTGGTTATAAAACAGGGAGGCTCCGACCTTCATCTGGTGTCCGGCAATCCCCCCCGTATTCGCCTGCACGGTGAGGCATTTACCGTAAAATACCGGGAATTGACCACTAATGAGACCACCGATTTACTATACGAAATAATGCCGCTTGGCATACGTGAGTTCTATGAACAGAACGGCGGGGCTGATTTTGCCTATGAAGTGGAAGGCCTCGCCCGGTTTCGGGTCAATGTCTTCCAGCATATTGGCGGCATAGGTGCGGTCTTTCGTGCCATCCCCAACAAAATACAGACCTTGAGCGAGCTTAACCTGCCACCTGTCTTAAAAAATCTATGCCGTCAGCAAAAGGGCTTGATTCTCGTAACCGGACCAACCGGTTCCGGAAAATCGACAACGCTGGCAGCTATGGTTGACTTTATCAATCGGGAACGTAAGGGACATATCCTCACTATTGAAGATCCGATTGAATTCATTCACACAAATAAAAACTGCCTTATCAGTCAAAGAGAAATTGGTTCGCACACATCCAGATTTGCCGATGCCCTGCGCTCTTCATTAAGAGAAGATCCAGATGTAATTTTAATTGGTGAAATGCGCGACCTCGAGACTATTCATTTGGCGCTGACCGCCGCTGAAACCGGTATTCTGGTCATTGCCACATTGCATACCAGTGGCGCAGCTGCCTCGGTTGATAGAATAATAAATGTCTTTCCCGCCGGTGAAGAACCCTATGTGCGAACCATGTTATCCACCTCGCTGGTAGCGGTTATTTCCCAACAACTACTCCGTACTGCCGATCAAAAATCACGAGTTGCTGCACTGGAGATCATGATAAATAACGCCGCGATATCAAATATCATCCGTGAGGGTAAGGCAGAACAGCTCGATAATATGATACAAAGTGGAGCAATGCAGGGTATGCAGCGCATGGATACGGCAATACGCCGCTTACTCGATGCACAAATTATCACAGGCGATGAAGCCTATCTTAAGGCCAGGAACAAAAGTG